>JAVVGP010000013.1:0-16217 GCA_032249055.1 Thermoproteota archaeon
TAAATCATTCCTTATGCTTAACTTTTTACATTAATGTTGAAAATGATGATGAATATAAAAAACGAATTTTCTCTGGACTAAATTATATTCCTTCGATATTTAGTTTTACTACAAATATAAAAAATGAACTTGGAGAATTTTCCAGAACTTCTTTAGTAGAAGGAGTTAAATCACAATTAAAAAAAGAATTTGATATTAATTTTACTACTTCAGCATTAACTCCATATGAAAATCTTTTATTAAAATCTCACATCGAAAAGCATACAATGAGCGAATGGATATATGGATATAGAAATGTAAGAAGCTTCCTATCTGGAAATGTTAAAAGTGTAACTATAAATACAAAAGAAGGATATTTAACAGTAATAGCTTCATCTAATAGAGGATTAATTATGAATATTTATATTACTGGTGATTTTTACATCTATCCTCCTGAAGCACTTAATGCGCTTGAAACTTCTTTGCAATTCGCTCCTACAGATGATAAATATATTCAAGATTGTATAGAAAGATATATAAAAGTCGGAAAGGTAAAGCTTTATGGTATAGATACTAACGATCTAGTGGAAGGAATCAAAAGAGCTGTCATTCAATAATTTTCTGGATAAATTTTTAGCAGTTTTTGTAGCTAATTCATGAGCTTTTAATAAAGGAAAAGGGTAACAGTTTCGAATACATTTAAAAAACACTTTTATACAAGAATCCAAGTCAATTAAATTTCCTACGCTAATATAATAATCTTTATTACAAATTCTAATTACCTTTCCTAAAACTTCGTTTTCATATATAACATTTCCCAAATTTTCACTAATCCATTTAATGTTTCCTATCAATTTCTTTTTAGCAACACCTATTGTGGGCTTTTCAATCAAATATCCTACATAGCATGCTAAACCTGCTTTATAAGGATGAAGTTTCCCATTACCATCTATTAAATAAACATCAGCATGATATTTTGTTTCTTTTATTAATTTTACCATATATGGACCTTCTCTTAAAAATAACAAGGTAGGAATATAAGGAAAATTAACTGTAGTTATTTTTACTTTTTCTTCTATTACTTTATGATTAATAACATCGTAGATTACTATTGCAGTTACTATTTTATTAGAAAAATAAGAACAATCCAAAGCAGCTACAGTTTGGAAATCCATCAATTTTTCTTCTTTAATCTTAGATGCAATGAATGTTTGAATTTCTCTTGCTTTTTTAATGTCACATTTAAATTCTTCAATTCTTTCTTCTATATTTTCCAAATATTCATGCGAAAATTCTTTCATTTATATTTCAAAACTATTGATTGAATAATTAATTTAAAATAGTTTGTTTTTCTTACAGTAAATAGTTATATTTTAAATAGTTTATCTTATTTGATATGGAAATCTTTAAACTTGTAGTACCTCCTTTAGATAATAATGTATACATAGTTTATGATAAAGAAACAAAAGAAGGTTATGTAATAGATGTTGGATTAGGAGCAAACGAATTAGCTTCTTATATAAAAACTCATAAAATAAAAATCCTAGGAATTTTGTTAACCCATGCACATATAGATCATTCTGCACATGCTTTTTTGCTAAGAAAACTAATTAATTCGAAAGTAATGATTCATTATGCAGACTATAATTTACTTAAGGAATTCTTTTCAAGGGATTATCCTTATATTGATGAAAAATTAGAATATGAAGAACCAGATTATTTGTTTAAAGATGGAGAAGAATTTAAATTTGGAAAGTATAGTTTAATTGTTATAGAAACTCCAGGTCATACACCTGGTTCTGTATGCTTTTATGAAAAAAATGAAAAAGTATTATTTTCAGGTGATACTTTATTCGCTGGTACTTACGGAAGAGTAGATTTTCCTTATAGTGATGAAAATAAAATGATGGAAAGTTTAAGGAAACTTGCAAGATTGCCTAAGGAGGTTAAAGTTTATCCTGGTCACTATGAAGAAACTAAGATAGAGTATGAATATTGGTTACAAGAGATTTAAGATTTCTTCCGATATAAAATAAATGAGATCTACATTTACAATCGCTACAACCGAATTTACTTACATATTTAAATTTATTGTTATAAAATATTTTTGATATATCACATTCGTTTTTGTTTAATAATAAAATAAAACCTATTATAATTGCATTTTTATTTGTAATTAAATAATCTATATGCCAATGTTTTCTTTTTATTTTACTTAAATATCTTAAAATTCTTGATTTATATGTTTTCTTTGAAGATCCTATATATAAATAGTAACCTTTTTTAAAATCAATATCTCCAATTTTTCCTATTTTTGTTTTAAATTTTTTCTTAATTTTTATAATTAAAATGTATGATCCTTTTAATTTTAAAATATTATTAAAGTTATTTAAATAACCATTTTTCATATGGCATATTTAACTTACTTGCATCTTCATCTTCGTTTGTTAATATATTTAATCCTCGAATTATTGCAACAGGTATTCCCTCATCTCCTTGTCCCATAACCAATTCAGCTGCAGAAGCCAATTCGTCAGCTATTGCAATGTTTTTAACTTGTAAAATATATCCTGCTCTATCGGCTTTTCCTCTATAGTCTTTAAAGATTTTAACTCCAGAAGCTCCTATAGCTAAGTTTATTTGTCCTTCTCTTAAAGGTCTACCATAAGTATCTGAAATTATTATGCCTACTTTTTTCCCTGTCTTTTTTTCAATTTCATTCCTTATAATTCTTGCACTTTTATCAGGATCTTCAGGCAACAAAGTAACATATTCTCCTCCTTTTACATTAGATCTATCTATACCTGCATTTGCGCAAACAATGCCATGTTTAGTTTCAACGATCAAATGACCAGCTGTTGCTTTAACAATTCTTTTAGATTCTCTTAATACTAGCTCAACAAATCTTGGATCTTTTTGAGTAATTTTAGATAATATTATGGCTTTTTGCGAAGGTATGACATTATTTAAATTAACTATTCTTCCTTCCCATTTTGAAATTATCTTTTGGGAAATAACTATAATATCATTATCTTGAAGTTCGATATTTTCAGATTTTATTTTATCTAAAATTATTCCTACAAGATCATCATTTTCTTTTATTTCTGGTAAACCTTCAATTCCTATAATTTCAATTTTTTTCATTTTTAATTTTTTGTTATTTCTTTTATGTATTTAATGCTTTTTTTATTGATATTTAAAGTTTGAAAATATCTAAGTCTAATTATATCATCTAAATCTAAGCATATTCTTTCGTTGCTATAAATGGCTACACTATAATTATTATCTAAAGCATTTTTTAGATGTAATAAAAAACTACGTTTTCCTTCTCCAAATTCCAAACTTATTTTAACATAATTTCTTAGCATTAGAATATTTGTTCCTCCATCACAAGAAGGTCCTAATATAATTTCATAATTTTTTATAAGTTCTCTTAGGTTCTTGAAGTCTACAGGTTCTATTAATGGTAAATCTGAAGGAATTATTAAAGTTGCACCGTTTTCTTCTTTTTTCAAATGATTCAATGCAAATTCTAAAGCTTTATTTAATTCCTCTTTATTAATTAAAATTTCAATTTCTTTATATTTTTTAAATTCGCTTAAATCATCATAGCTTACTAAATATATTTTATTTACCGATTGTGATAAAATACAACTATCTAATATATCTTCAAGCATCAATAAAGTAAGTGTTATTCGAGAATTTTCGTCTAAATATTTTATTAATCTACTTTTGCTTTCGTTTAATTTTTTTAAGGGAATTAAAACATTAATTTTCATTTCATCATGTTTTCTCAATATTAAAGTGCTCTATTATTGTTTTTAATTTGTTTATATCTTCTATAGCTAGCCTTCCTATTGATATATAATCACTACCGCTCTTTAAAAATAAGTTAGCAGTGTCAATATCACGAATGGAATTTCCTCCTATTATTATAATATCTTTGTTTTGATTCCTTATTCTTTCTATAACGCTTATATCAGGTAAATTTAAATAAGGATGCATAGCATCTATATGAAATATTTTTACTCCAAAATCTTTGAATAATTTAACTAATCTAAGTTCATCAGTAACATTGGCTCTAAATTTAATAATTAAAGGAATGTTAACTTTATTTAAATGTTTTTCCAGCCAATCTAATAATAATGCAGGATAAAGTGCAAAGTACTGTCCTCCCCCTCTAGAAATTATTTCAGGCTGTCTGCAATGGAGATTTAATTCAATAAAATCTACATATTTATTAGAGATTTCAATTGCTCTCAACAATCCTTCTTCTGTGGCAAACCTTGCATTAATTATAACAGGAGCCAAACCTCCTATAATCTTTACCTCATTCTTAATATATTCTTCCAACATATTCATTTCTATTACGAATTCTTTTCTTCCTCTTTTAACCATTAACATAGAAGCTTCCATTGTTTCTCTATCAAAATCTATTCCTCCTAAGGTAACAGCTCCTGCACCTAATTCTGCAACCTTTCTACAGAATTTTCCATCTGTTATCCCTCCTAACGCAGCCAATATAACCTTGTTTTTTAATCTCATTATTTATAATAATGTTCTATGATAAATTTAGCTAATCTTATTCTATCTTCTTGGGTTTTTAATGAAATATTAGTTTTAACTAACTCCATATTTAATTTTTCAAGTCTCTCATCGTCTTCTTTTTCATCTACAATAAAAACATCTATAATATCTTCGTAAAGTTTTGCTACTTGATATGCGCTAACCTCTAAACCTAAACTTTCCATTAATTTAGCAGCAGGGCCGCTGAAAGGTGAACCTTTAACAATAGGACTTACAGCAATTTTTTTAGCTTCACTGCTGATTATAATGTTTCGCATTTTAGGTAAGCTTAATATTGGATTAATACTTGTAATAGGGTTGCTAGGTCCAATAATTATTAATTTAGACTTTAATATTGCTTCTATTGCTTCATTAGGAATGCTTGCGTTTTCAATGTTTTCAAATATAACTGATTTTATTGGCATATTGCCTCTATGTAAAACCCAAAATTCTTGGAAATGTCTTTTTTTAATGCCATCAAATATGTATGTAGTAACTTTATCATTTGTCATAGGAATTATTTTGCAATCTATGTTAAGTTTTTCACATAAGAACTTTGTAACTTCTGTTAATTTCATTCCAGATTTTAATAAATTAGTTCTTAAAACATGTATGGCTAAGTCCCTATCACCAATATGAAACCATGAATAGGTAGGAACAATTTTAGTTATCATTTCATGAAAGTTAAAAGTATCATTTTTTATTCCCCATCCTCTTTCTTCATCAAAAATTCCAGCTAAAGTATACATGACTGAGTCAACATCAGGACTTATATACAATCCGTAAATTTCTATATCATCTGCAGTA
This sequence comes from Thermoproteota archaeon, assembly GCA_032249055.1. GTDB lineage: Archaea > Thermoproteota > Thermoprotei > Gearchaeales > Gearchaeaceae > SCGC-AAA471-B05. Next base: position 5,353 of record JAVVGP010000013.1, read on the forward strand.
TTAACAATTACATTTATTTCTTTTTGAGGGATAACTTTAGCTAAACCATCTATTAGTTTTCTTGAACCTGTACCCCCACTTAATACGGTTAGCAATTTCTTATTATTTTTATATTTTATAAACTTAAGAATATTAAATATGTTAAGCGTAAGAGGATTTTTAAGTAGTCATACAAATAAGCTTATTTTAGCTAATATTTTGATGTTTATTTTTATAATAGTTACGTACAATTTTATATCTGTTTATTTTGGCAAAAGACTTTATCATGCAAATTCACCTTTAGATATAATTACGGGAAGAAGCATATCTGGTCTACAATTTCTTCTTTCCCAAGTAAATTATCTCGTAATTAACGGCTTTTTATGGCAGTTGTTAACTTCAATGTTTATTCATATAGGTATAATTCATTTAACATTTAATATGGTTGCGCTTTACATTTTTGGAAATTTGGTAGAAAATGCATATGGTAAAAGGAATTTTTTACTAATATATTTTATCTCAGGATTTTCTGGAAACATAGCTACTTTATTTCTTCTTAAATATCTTCAACCTATGGGTGATTTTATTCCTTCTGCAGGTGCTTCAGGAGCTATTTTTGGTTTAATAGGAGCTTATGCTATGCTAGGAAGATTAAGCGGAAGTTTCGCTGCAGGATTATCTTATGCTATAATTATTTTCCTTTTTTCTTCATTATTTCCTGGTGTAAATATTTTTGCTCATCTCTTTGGTTTATTAGGAGGATTAATTGTAGCTTTTTTCTTAACTAGAAAATTAAGAAAGCATGAAGAAATTATTTACGCTATTGATTATTATTAGCATATTTTAAAAAAGATACCATACATTTTAATATAACATAAGCAGCAAATTTTGAAGAATATCCTTCATCAAGTATAGGATTTATCTCTACGATATCAATTACTTTAACGTTTTTAATTTTTAGAAGTTCATAAAGTAAATTTATTACCTCATGAGGATATAATCCATTAAAACTTAAAGAGTTAACACCTTTTATGTAATGCGCATCAATAACATCGAAATCTATGCTTATATATAGTGATTTCACATCTTCAAAAAATTCTTTAATTTCTTTTACTACACTTCTTTCCCTTATTTCTTCTACGATGTAAAATCTGATTTTATCCTTTGCTTTAAGAGCGTAATATTTAGAATTGTAAAAATCCCTTATGCCTAATTGTGCTACTTTTATATTGTTAACCTTATTTATTATTTTTCTTAAGAATGAACCACTTGTATCATAATTTTCTTTTGTTTCTCTTATATCATGATGAGCATCGAAAATCAGTAAGCCCAGCGGGCCTTCTTTAATGTATTCTTTTAATGACAAAAAACTTGGAAATGTTATACTATGATCTCCTCCCAATAATATAGCTAATTTCGATTTTTTGTAGATTTCGTAAGTAGCATTAAATATATGATTAATAGTAAATTCATGGTCTGTATGAGAAACATTAATATCACCAAAATCGCATATTTTAAATGAAGCTAAATCTAAATTTTCATAATACGAATATGTATTTAAACTATAAAGATATTCTCTAATGTATTTTGGTGCATATCTTGCCCCTGGTCTTCCAAAAGTTAAAGAATCGTAAGGCACGCCTAAAATTGCTACATCGCAATCTTCTCTTGATTTTCTAATTATATGTTTAATTTTTATTTCATTTTCATCTATTTTTGATATATCATATACTGGTTCAATAAATACATCCATAAAATTATTTCTTTTTGAAACTTATAACTCCTAAAGCTTGAAAATTAGCTTGAATCTAACTCTTTTTCCATATCTTCTTTAATTTTAATAATTTTTTCATAAAGTATATTAAGCATTAGTTCACTTGAAAGAGGAGGCTCTACACGATCAACGTTTTCTATAAATCTATGAATATCTTCTATTTCTTTTGATACTGTTTTACCATTTTTTGATAAAACAAGAACCAAAGTTCCTTTAGGTGTTAAATAAACTTTATCAAAACCAAATATTTCTTCTAAAAACTTTAACTCTTGCATTATATTACTGCATTAGTTTGCTAAGCTGGAAAGAATGCCCTCTAAATTTTTGTTCAATTGCTCTTTTTGCAACAAATTTAACCTTTGGTTTCTCAGTGCTTTTTACTATTTTACCCGCTCTTAAAGCACTTTCGATTAACTGTTTTCCAACTTGAGATCTAATTATTGCAAAATTCCATCCATCCGGTGCACCATTTGCACCTAAGGATATATCACTAGCTTCAGCTGTAAAATCTCTGCAAACATAACATGAGCCAAAAACAGCTTCTTCTAATTCATCAATATGAATTTTTTTCACTTCACCATTTTTCAACCTAAATATTACATTCCTTTTTACAAGAATGTTATTAACATCCTTAGGTTCAATGTTTAGTTTTTCCTTTGCTATTCTAAAGAATTCTTCTCTTCTCCACGTTTTTGAACAAAATAATCCTAATGTTAAAGCTACTTTTCCTTTAAATTTTGGAACTCTTTCTGTTAATTTTGCAGCTGCAGTTTGGCATCCTGTTCCTACAATAGCTATTTTATTTAATCTTAATTTATCTATAGCAGTTCTTAAAGGAGTTACCATTGGAACATGCCAATATATTGTTTGTGAATATTTCCTTAATTCTTTAGGATCTGTTACAATTACTGCTTTAGCATACCATTCTTCATCTTTTGTAGCTACTATTGCACCGTCAATTAAGCCTATTTCAAAAGCATGTTCTAATAATGCTGTTGTAACACCGCCATCTGTTGCATTTTTCCAAAGTTCAGGCTCAGTAGCTTTATATATACCATATTCAATATAATCACCTAGAGGTTTGTCTATAGGAGCTTCGTAAGGATTTACTACAGGACACGCTAATGGGCAAAGTTGACATAAAATACATACACCTATTAATTGGGCTCCTTCAGAACTCCTTTCATCTACTTCTAATACTTGTGGCGGACATACTGCAACACAACCACCACATAAACAACATAAGTCAGGTTTTACAACAAAAGCTGCTAGATCTCCAAATGTCAATATTTTAGAAGTTGATAAATTAGGTCTATAAATATCAGGTGAACGTATTTCTACTTTTGACATACAATTTCTTCTTCTTTCAAAGAACTTATAAGTTTATCTCTTATATAAATTAAAAAAATTTATATAATATAAAATAATTTTATTTTTCATTCAATGGCAGTAATTCTTGAAGAAGCGAAGGGATTAAATAAAGAATTAATAAAATGGGTTAAAGAAGTTGCTGAAATTACCGAACCTGATGAAATATTAATTTGTGATGGTTCGGATGAGGAATTTAATTATTTGATTAATATTTTGTTAAAGGAAGGAAGTTTAATAAAGTTAAACGAAGAAAAATATCCAGGATGTTATCTTTACAGAAGTGCTCCTTTTGATGTAGCTAGAACCGAAGAAGCTACTTATATATGTACTAAAAAGAAAGAAGAAGCTGGTCCAAACAATAATTGGATGGAACCAAATGAAGCAAAAAGTAAGCTGTTTAAATTGTTAAAAGGTTGCATGAGAGGAAGAAAAATGTTTGTTGTACCTTACATCTTAGGTCCTGTTTCATCAAAATATTCACAAATAGGTGTTGAAATAACCGATAGTCCTTATGTTGTAATAAATTTAAGATTCTTAACAAGGATGGGTAAAATAGCTTTAGAAAAATTAAATGAAACAAACAATTTTGTAAAAGGAATTCATTCCATGGGCAATTTGGATCCTAAGAATAAATATATATGTCATTTTCCTGAAGAAATGCTAATAATAAGCATAAATTCGAATTATGGAGGAAATTCTATATTAAGCAAAAAATGTCATTCTTTAAGGTTAGCAAGTTATCAAGCAAGAAAAGAAAAATGGATGGCTGAGCATATGCTTGTTATAGGATTGGAAAATCCTGAAGGAGAAATAATATATATTACTGCAGCATTTCCTAGTGCAAGCGGAAAAACAAACTTAGCAACTTTATCTCCTTCAGGTAAATATTCAGATTGGAAAATATGGTTAATAAGTGATGATATAGCTTGGATGTATGTTGGTAATGATGGAAGACTTTATGCAATAAATCCTGAATATGGTTTCTTTGGTGTAGTTGTTGGTATAAATGAAAAAGTAACACCAAATTTAATGAAAACTATAAGTAAAAATACGATATTTACAAATGTTGCGCTAACTAAAGATTTAACTCCTTGGTGGGAAGGTCTTGGAGAATATCCAGAGGAATTATTAGATTGGCAAGGTAAACCGTGGAAAAAGGGAAAGCCTGCTGCTCATCCAAATTCAAGATTTACAACATATTTAAAGCAATATCCTTATATTTCACCTTACTTTGAAGATCCAAACGGTGTTCCGGTATCTGTTATACTTTTTGGAGGAAGAAGAAGTAAAACTATTCCTTTAGTATTTGAAACTTTTAGCTGGGAACATGGTGTTTTAGCTGGTGCTATGATGCGTGTTGAAACTACAGCTGCTGCTGAAGGTGAAGTTGGAAGATTGAGAAATGACCCTATGGCAATGTTGCCTTTCTGTGGCTATAATATAGGAGATTATTTTGCTCATTGGCTAGAAATGGGTGAAAGAATCAAACATAAACCAAGAATTTTCTATGTTAATTGGTTTAGAAAAAATGAAAAAGGTAAATTCATTTGGCCAGGTTTTAATGAAAATATTAGAGTTTTAAAATGGATATGGGATAGGATAAAAGGAAAAGTTGGCGCTGAAAAAACACCTATTGGATATATTCCAAGGAAGGAAGATTTTGATTTTGAAGGTTTAAATCTTAAAGATGAAGATATTAATGAGTTATTTAAAATAGATAAAAATGAATGGATAAAAGAATTTATGGAAGCGAAAAAGTTTTTTGAAAAATTCGGTAATAGATTTCCTAAAAAATTATGGGATATATTCTACGAAATATTGGAAAATCTTAAATGAAAATAGAAAATCTTGTAGATTTTTTGCTAGAAGTTTATAAATTAAAAGAAATAAAGAGAAAAGGTTGGGTAGTTAAAGTAGGTATTGATGAAGCTGAAAGTGTTGCAAGTCATACTTTTGGAATGTTACTTTTAGCTTCGATAATCTATAACAAGTCTGACTTGATGAAAAATATATCTTTACATGATATTGCTGAAATAAAAATAGGAGATTTACTTCCAGAGGAAAAAGATAAGGAGTTGGAGAAAAAAGTATATGAGGAGATTGTTAAAAATGTAGCAAAAGACTGGAATTTGCCTAAGAGTTTAGATGAAATATTTAGATTAGAGAAAATTAAGGAACTAGATAGATTAGATATGGCTTTGCAAGCTCTTTATTATAAAGAAAAAGGCTATCCTAAAGAAAAGCTCAGAGAGTTTATTGTTTCAGCAGAAAAGGAAATCAAAAGTAAGGAGTTAAAAGAGATATTAGAAGAAATAAAGAAGAGATTCGAAAAATAAATGGAAAATACAATTTTTGATTTATCTTATTTTAATATTCATAAAATCTTTCAAGAACTAAAAGAAATAGGTGCTATCTCGTTTAAGTTACTTAGAGATGATTTTAGGAACCTTCTCTATAATGAAGCACTAAATTTTAATTATAAAAAGGAGCCAGTGGAAGTTAATGCTAAAAAATATATTGTAAAAATGGAAGTTGAATCATGCAGAAGTTTTCCTAATAATAGTTTATTTTATACATTAAAGGAAACATTTCAGAATTTTATAATTAATGAATTTAAAAAAGTTGGTGAAGATATTTTTGAGACCCCCTTAAATTTTAATTCGATGATCCTTCTTAGGTATCCCAAAGGTTCAATAGGAATTTCTCCTCATCAAGACAATCCTAAATACATCAATTTGATTTGCATTTTTGTAATAAAAGGTAAAGGCAAATTCTTTATCTGCAAAAATGAAAAGGGGACGATGCTATAGAAATAAGCTCGAATGAAGGTAACGTTATAATTCTTAGAGCACCAGGGTTTTTAAAATCAAAGCAAAGACCCTTTCATTTTGTAAAGGATATTGAAGAAGAAAGATATACCTTTGGTTTAAGACAGGAAAAGCTTTAAATTTAAAAGAATTACACTTCTTAGATCTGAATTTTAGAAATAAAATTTAAGAAATTGTTTCATAAAATTGAATTTGAATTTTCATGTTTTTATTTAATATTAATTAAATCTTAAGTATGAGTGTTAAAGTCACATGGAAAGTTAATGAAGGATATATAGGCTACGATTCTAAAGGAAACACCATAGAACTTGGTAAAGATAAATTTTCTCCAATGGAACTTTTATTAATTTCCTTAGCAGGATGTACAGCAATAGATGTTGTCGAAATATTAACTAAAATGAGGAAAAAAATAAAAGAAGTAAATGTCTATGTTGAAGGAGAAAGGAATGAAGAATATCCAAGATATTGGAAAAAAGCAAAAATAAAATATGAGATTTTAGGAGAAGATATCACAAATGCGGATGCTGAAAAAGCAATAAAGCTTTCAATGGATATTTATTGTTCAGTAGCTGCAACAATTTCAGGCAAGACTGAGATATCTTATAGCTATGAAATTAAAAAAGTATAATTAAAAGTTAAGTTAAAAAATTACTTTTTCAAAAATATTAATTCTATTTCGTAATAATCTTTCATGAATATAGGATTTATAGGGCTTGGCAGAATGGGAAGTAGAATTGCAAAAAACTTACTTAAAGAATATGGAAATATTAACGTTTATAATAGAACAAAAGAAAAAGCAAAAGAACTAATTGAATTAGGAGCAAAGTTTTTTGATACTCCAAAAGAACTTGCTAAATATTCAAATGTTATATTTACAATAGTTTCAAATTCCGAAGCTGTAAAAGAAGTACTTTTAGGTTCCGAAGGTGCTTTTCATTCAGCTTCAAAGGATACATATTTTATAGATATGTCAACAATTGAACCAGATGTTTCAATAGAAATTTACAATATAGCTAAACAAAAAGGATTTCACTTTTTAGATGCTCCATTGATTGGAAGTATTGATGCAGCTGAAAAGGCAACTTTAACTATAATTGTAGGAGGTGATAAAGAAGATTTTGAACATGTATTACCAATATTACAAAAAATAGGTAAAAACATATTTTATGTAGGACCTGCAGGAAGTGGTTCAAAACTTAAATTAATAAATAACGTTTTAATTGCCAACACACCTGTCATATTTGGAGAAATTTTAAATATAGCTAAAAAATCAGGTTTAGATTTACAAGTAGTATTAAATGTATTAAAATCAGGAATTTTTGGACAGATTTTAACTTATTATGAAAATAGGATAGTATATAAGAACTTTTCTACTAGATTTAGTTTGGAATTAATGTTAAAAGATTTAAAATATGCAAAAAAATTAGCCTCAACGTTTAATTGCAAAACAGCTATTATAGATAGTCTAGTTCAAGTTTATGATGAAGCGTTTAAAAAAGGTTTATCGCAACTAGATTACACTGCTGTAAGTACAGTTTTTGAATAAAAAAATAAAAAAATTAGTATGTTTCTATTACTACTGAAGTAGAAGTTTTTATTACTCCAGGTACTGAAAGTATTTTTTCTTTAATTGTTTTGGACAATTCTGAGAAATCTTTTGCATCAAGCTCTACAACTAGATCAAATTCTCCTGTTACTGCTTTTACTGATTTAGCGTTTTGTATTTTTTTAATTTCAGTACCTACTTTGTCAATTTTATTAGGTTCTACTACAACAAATACGTATGCTTCTACCATAAACAAATTAATTTTTGTAAAGTATATAAATTTAAAGAATTCATAAAGATTGATTTAACTTAAAAAGGTGGTTAATACAACATTTTAGTAAAACTTCTAATATCTTCTTTTAAAACTTAATTCCAACTAACTCTTTTAGCTTTTTCTACATCAAAGCCTAATCTTTCTCCCCATTTTTCTATACTCCTTAATATTGTATTAGCTCCGACAAATGATAAAACTTGCATAAACATCTTAAAGAATGGATTTACGTTAAATACCTCTCTTGAAGCTCTTAATATTTCAATTAATGTATGTCTCCAGCATCTATATATTACTGCAAAATAACCTTCATTTACTTGTTCTTCTATATTAAAGAAATCTTTATCTTTTAGTAATCCAATAGGAACAAAGCTTAAAGGTGTGGCTGTAAAGTGAGCTTTATTTCCAACTTTTTTCGGCAACTCTTTTTCCATTCTATCAATTAACCTTACAGTATCCCAGCAATCTTCCTCTGTTTCTCCAGGTAAACCAACTATTAAAGTATATGCTGGGAACCAATAGTTATCATTTAATACTGCATTACCTTCCAATATTATTTCTTGCCATTCATCTGCATCAAAAGGTTTAGCCTTTAATGGCATATAATTACTAAAAATTCTGTTAGAACCTGTTTCTAAGCCGCATTGAATTCCGATCCAATTTCTTGAATGAGCTCTAAGTATTTTAGATAAGTCTTTTATTAAATCAGGATCCGCTGCTGCAGCTGAAACAGTACCATGCGTAGGATTCATATGCTTAATTCCTTTTATTTCCATTATTGATTTAAACAAAGCTATTAATGCATCTCTATTGGGATAAAAATATTTTTTATCTTCTACTTCATACAAAAATATATCTTCACTATGTAACCAAACACTATGATACCCTCCTAATTTTACATTTACAAGTACTTCTTTCTTTATTTTTTCAATTGGCATATATCTTCCAACTCTTAAGTTTGGCTCACAAAAATGACAATTTCTTCCACACCCTCTCATTGCTTCTACAAAGCCGTGGGTAGCTGGACGAACTATAGTAGGTATTTGATGTATTTCAGGATGGCCTCTAACTTTTATTATTCTATTTAATGATTTATCTAATGAAAGAATTTCAGAAACGATGTTGCCTCCATTCGTATTGTAGTAATATATATCTTCTTTCTCTATTTTAAAGAACAAATCAGGCAATAAATGATCTACTTCTCCTATTATTAAATGATCAATTTGAAGCTCATCTAAATAATTCCTTTTAACATCAAGTTGCCAAGCTCCACTTCCGCCTACTACAATTTTAAATTTTAAATTTCTTTTTCTCCTTATTTGTGCTACAGTTCTAACAAGTTTAAGAAAATAATATTTTGTATAAGCAGTATAATATCCTCCATAAGTAAACATCATCGATACTGGCCCTAAACCCAAAGGATCCATCGAATTTATTCCTACAATTTTTGTATCTTCATTTATGAACTTATGAATATGATCAGGATGAACAACTGCAATCTCGTTTGGTTTATATCCTCTTAATAATCCAGCTTCTATTTTTCTTAAAGGATATGGAGCTCTTATTAATAAACCATTATAAGTAGGTAGTTGACCTGTAAGAAAATCATATAAGAACTTAGGTGTTTTTTCAACTGGAGCGCAACTAAAGAAATCAAGCAATGGAATATGATGAAATTCTCCAGTTAGTGTTCTATCACTTGTTAAAACAATTCGAACCATAGTGTAAAATAATAAGGATTTATATCAATATAAACTTTTCGGTATTTTAGACTTACCAATAAATTTGGTATCTTAAAATAATTAAAATAGAATAAAATGGGAAATGAAGCTACATTATGCATAGATGTTGGAGGTACTTTTACTGATTATGTAATGTTATTTAATGATGAAATTATCACGTTTAAACTTCCTACAGAAACAAAGAATTTAGAAAATGTAATCTCAAATTTTTTGAATTCATTGAAAATCGATTTGAATATTAAAGAATTAATCTATGTATCCACAATAGCTTCAAACTTACTTTTAGGACAACTAGGTATAGCGATGCCTAAGGTTTGTTTGATAACAACAAAAGGGTTTAGAGATGTTATAGAAATAGGAAGACAAAATAGACCCGAATTATACAATTTATTCTTTGAGAAAAAGAAACCTTTAGTGGAAAGAAGATATAGATTTGAAGTAAATGAAAGAATAGATTCAAAAGGAAAAATAATTAAAGAAGTAGATGAGAAAGAAATTGAAAATATAGCAAAAATAATAATTCAAAATAAAATAGAAAGTGTTGCTATTTGCTACATTAACTCTTATGTTAATCCTTTTAACGAGTTTAAAACAAAAGAGCTTCTTAAAAAGTTAATTCCCTATAATGTTTATATAGTAACTTCATATGAAGTCTGTCCAGAAATAGGAGAATATGAAAGATTTTCCACTACTGTATTAAATGCTATATTAATGCCAGTTATGAGCTCTCATATGGATAAATTATTGGAAGAAGCTAAAAAAAGAAAAATTAAAAAGTTTTATGTTATGGGTTCAATAGGAGGATTGTTAAGTTATGATAAAGTTTCCATGAAACCTGTTTATACTATTGAATCAGGACCGATTGCAGGCATATTAGGTTCTTTATATTTATCAAAAATTTACAATCTTGATAATGTTGTTTCTTTTGATATGGGAGGCACAACAGCTAAGAGTTCTTTAATCCAAAATTTTTCTCCTTTTATAACTACGGAATATGAATTTGATTCAAGAAGAATAGGAGGACGTTCTTTAAAAGGAACAGGTTATCCTATAAAGATTCCTTTTATAGATATTGTTGAAGTTAGTGCAGGCGGAGGAACTATCGTTTGGATAGATGAAACAAATTCTCTTAAAGTAGGGCCTTTAAGTGCAGGTGCGGATCCAGGACCTGCTTGTTATGGTAAAAGTATGATACCAACAATCACCGATGCTAATTTAATTTTAGGAAGATTGAGCGAAAAACTATTGGGTGGAAATATGATCGTTTATAAAGAAAGATCTGTTAAAGCTTTTGAAAATTTAAGTAAAAATTTAGGGTTGAGTGTCGAAGAAACAGCTTATTCTGCTATAAAAT
>JAVVGP010000014.1:0-15834 GCA_032249055.1 Thermoproteota archaeon
ATTATTTTAGATCTTTTATTTTTGGAAATTCTATTGTTCCTAAATTTTTATCAATTACATAGGGTATTCCTTCTTCAATTATCGCATATTTTTTCGTTATAGGCGATAAGAATTTTTCTTTTATAAAATAAGAATTTATTGGAGTGCCTGAAGCAAGTAAAGAAAAAGGAGGTAAAATAATTAAAACATTTTCCAGTAATGTTGGTACATAAATAATTGCTATTAACTTGTCAGTTTGACCAAATTCGTTTCTTATAAGAATTGAAGGATGTTCATGACCTATTAAAATCATATCATGTTCCTTTAGTAACCTTTCGTTTTCTTTATGACCGTGTAATATTAATATTGATTTTTCGCTGAAATATTCTAGCATTTCAATGTTATAATTTTTAAGAATACCTTTAACGTAAGTATCATGATTACCTCTAATAAAAATTACCTCTTTATAGTAAGCAGTTACTTTTAATAGAAAGTTTTCTATACTTTTTACCTCTTTTTTACTAGGCTTTTTAAACGTATGCTTTAGATCACCGTTAATTATTAGTCGCTTAGATTTTACTATTGAGAACATATTTTCAACACGTGATAAAATCTCTTCTTCCTGGTTCTTCAATAAAAAGATTCCTTTCTCCATTAACTCTTTTTCATATCCTATATGGATATCAGCAATTACAGTTGCATCAAGTTTTGGTATAAATAAAGCAGGAATGCTGCTGATCGGTATTGCTTCTTGCAATGGTATCTGTTTTAGCTTATACACCGCCTTTAATTTTTTCTTTAATTCTTTTTATCGTCCATTTGATAGAATTTGTTAAATTTCTAACTTCCTGTTGATCATGGATATTTACATTTTTTAATATTATGCTTGTTACGTTTCCTTCTGTATCTTTAAATATTTCATAATCAAAACTTTCTTCAGGAGGCTTGCCGCTTTCTATATCACTACTTCTTTTTCCTTCGAAAACTTTTTTAACTAAAAAATTCTTGAAAGGAGCAGAGTCTTCTTTGAACTTAATTGAAGGATTAGGTATAATTTCCAACATTTTTTCATGGTAATTTAAAGAAAAAAGTAATGTATCATCCACATCTTTTATTTCTTCAGTTTTTATTGGTTTAGGCTTAATTTCTTTTTTAACAACTTCTTCTTTTTCTTTCTTCAACAAAACATCTGCAGTAACAAAGCTGGAACTAGAAAGTGCTTTATCTACCAACACTAAATTAAATTTGATTAATTCCAATTCTTTTTCTAATTCAAGCTTTTTTTGTTCCAATTCTCGCTTTAATTCTGCTAATTTTTTTAAATAATCTTCTTCCATTTAACAATTTATATGATTATTTTTAAAATATAAAAAACCTCGCCATTTATGGCAGGAATAAAGATTTAATCTTTTTAAAAAAGATATTTTCTTTAAGCATAGCATCAATGCTCCTCCAGCTTAAACGAGAGCTTAATGGGATTGAGGAAGAAGTATCCAGCAAACTTTTAATTTGTTTTTCTATAAGGATTTCATTTTAATGAGGTATTCTCTGCCCCACTCAAATGCACTTATACTCGAGATATACTTCTCGGATTCTGGAATTGAAAAGAAATCGAATATATTCTTAATTGATGAGAAGAGCGATGAAGCATCTTGAAAAGGTAACCTCGACCTTCCTAAGACGGGAGAAGTCAGAATAATTTAAATATATTAAGAAGTTTTTTCTTCTATTTTCTTTAACTGCATTTTATACATTCGAATAATTTCTTCTTCAGTTGTTGCATCTTCAGGTTTTTTATCATCTCTAAATCTTCCGGTAAATCTTGGAAATCTTATAGCTAATCCTGCTCCATTTCTTATCACATTATAGGCTGCTGTATGTACAGGACTTAAAGTTATTTCATCTCCTATTATTTCTATTACTTTAGCTGGAACATACCATATATCTGCATCTATATTACTTACAACTCTTGGATGCTTATGGTCAATTTTATACGGCTCCAATATCTTTGGTAAATTATCTAGGTCTTCATCGGTAAATCCTGTTCCCAGCTTACATACTGTTTTAAATACATCGTTTTTTGGGTCATAAACTCCTACAAGTAATCCTCCAAGCTTACCAGCCCTTTTACCAGTCCCATAAAATCCTCCTAAGATACATACATCAATTGGTTCGACCATTTTTGATTGGTATGAGCGCTTAAATTTGATCCAAAGAAATCCTCTAGAACCTGCTTGATAAACTGAATCCTCAGCAGTTGATTTGCACATTATTCCTTCACAACCAGATGATACAGCATCATCGAAGAATTTAAGCAATTCATCGATGTTATTTATAATTTTCATTTCTGCTAATCTTATCCATTCATTCGTTTTTACAGCTTTTTTTAAATATTCTTTTCTTTTTAATAAAGGAAGATCTATTAACTCTTCACCATTTAAATATAATATATCAAACAAATAAAGTACAACAGGGAATTCTTCCATTGCTTTTTCTACTTCATACTTTCTTCTTCTATGCATTAATTCTTGGAAGGGTAACATTTCGTTTGTATTAGGATTTATGGCTACAATTTCTCCTTCTACGATTATTGATTCAGCATCTGTAGCACCTTTAAATTTTTCTACAATATCTGGATAATGATGGGTTATATTTTCTAAGGAGCGTGAATAAAGAACAATCTTATCCTTATCTTTATGGATTTGTACCCTTTCTCCATCATATTTATATTCTGCTACAAAACCTTTTCCTAATCTTCCTATTATTTCATTCTCAGATTCTGCTCTTTCTGCAAGCATAGGCCTTATTGGGATGCCTGGCTTTATTTTAACCTTTTTTAATCCTTCTATTCCTTCACTTAAAGCTACTTTAGCTACATAACCTAAATCGCTTGTTAAATTGTATGCTCTCTCGACAATAGGTCTAAATTCCTTGCTTTTTAAATATGCAATTGCTATGGCATCAAGAATGGTCATGTCAGCTAATCCTAGTCTTAACGTGCCTACCACTGTTCTAGTTATATATTTTGCTTCAACAGGTGTTGCTTTCTTTAGTAATCCTGTCAGCAATCTAATTTTTATATCTTGAGCTCCTTCGCCACTAGCTTTACTTACTTTTACTAAAGTATCATAAACTTCATTAACAGTTAATTTTTTAACTTCTTCTTGAACAAATTGAAATATTCCTGTTTGTTTTTTCTTACTTAATACTTCTTGAGCTACCATCCCTAGGTCTCCTTTAGATTTAAACAATTGGATTACCTTATCATAATTTTCTCCTGCTGCAAGTGCAATAGCTCTAGCCATCAATTTTTCAGCTACTCCTAATTCGATACCAATATAATCTGGATAAATTTTTCCCTGTGTTAAGTAAACTATCTTGTCTACATCTTCTTTGGAGGCTTTCTTTAATAGATCTACAAGTATTTCAGTAATCATAATTCTGCTCGTAGTTGCTGATATCTTTTCATAGGTATTAACTATTTCGCTGTAAAGTAAACTCATTCCATATAAAATTTACTAAAATTAATTTATTTTTTTCTTTAGTAGTTTCAGATTCTCTTTACCTTAAAGCTAAGTTTTCGTTTTAATATGAAAAATGGCTAATAATTGATATAAATTAAGGAACTGGAGACTTAATTTACCAAATAATGAATTAAGCATAAAATCTACTCAACAAACTGGGCTCTTAGCCCTTTATAACGAATATCTCACTTGAATGAATATATTTGTATTCCCTTGTCATATATTCTAGAAATGAGTATTTGTTCAGGTTCTAATCCATCTATCAAATTATCTAAAATTTTAATCAAATCCTTTTTTTGACAATAAATAAACTCACAATTCTCACCGATAATTTTGGCTATCTTTTCATTTATTTTTTCTTTTCTTATTTTGTTCAAAGTTTCTTTATTTATTAATTTAAAATTTTTTAAAAATTTAATTATAGAAATTATAATTATTTTTTTATCTATTTCAATTTTTTTTATATTAAAATTAGATAAATTTAACGAAATAGCTTCCTTATATTTATAAAATCGTAAGTTTAAATCAGGAATTTTTTCAGAATTTAAATAGGCCGCAACTTCTTTTATTACTTCTTTTATTACTACCGTATTTCCATACAATATCTTTTTAGCTATATTTATTCCTATCAGTGTATTATAAAAAGAATTAAATTCCCATGCAATAGGTGTTTCATAGTATAAATATAATCCATTATTAATTTTCTCAAAAAATATTTTGTAAAACTTTTTAATCTCATTTAAAAAAGCTTCCTCTTTACAATTTGTAATAATACCTTTTGTATTTTTTAATATATATATTGAAGTTCCTTTATCAAGTGCAACCCATACTATTTTATTTTTATAAATATCTATTGGAACGAAAGCAGGTAAAAATATTGAATATAATATTTTATCTTGAATCATAATATACTAAGTCTAATATGAAACCTATATCATTATTTAAGTATTTAAGTATATTTTTTATATTATTATCATATCTCTCTTTATTTTCATACATTTCTTTAATTTTATTTAAAAAAATAATTTCATTAAGCTCATCTATAAATATATATTCCCCTATTCCTAACTCTTTTATTTTTCTTGAATTGTTAAACTTTTCAGTATGTCCTTTTAATAAAAGAATTAGATATGGTTTTTTATATTGTAATGTCTCAATTAATGTAGAATGTCCTCCGTTAACTATCAGTATGTCAGCTTCGTTTATTAAATAAGACTTTTCTTCATCCTTAATCCATCCATATATAACAGCTGAATTAATTCTTGTTTTCTTTATAAAATTTAAACCCGTTAAAATATTTATATAAATATCTTCATTTTTTATTTTTTTAATTATTTTTAATAAACTTTTAAACATAATACTTCTTTCTTGTAAATTACCAGATAAAATAACTGTACAGCATATTTTTTCTGATATTTTTTTATTTTTTACTATTCTTTGATTATGTATTATATTACCTACAAATTTTAACTTATGTAGATATTGTTTATCTTTAAGTTTTATGGAATATGAACATATTGTATAAGGAGGTTTTAAATCAGGTATTATTAAATACGAAGCATAAATCCACATTGTAAATAATATCTCGTACAATATTCTTTCTGATATTCTTTTTAAGAATTTAATTAATTTATTCATTTTTTTAATTCTTGGTATATCTAAGTAAAATTGGTTTAAAATTAATACAAATTTCATTCTAAGTAATCTTGCTGCAACTGCTGTAGAAATTCTACTGTCAACAATAATATAGTTTGGATTAATATGAATAAGATTTCTCATTTCGGTGATTATTTGCAAGAATAATTTTATAATTGATGAAAAAAATTGTTTGGCTAAAGTTAATTTTAGTGATAAAATTCCCTCTTCAGTAAATATTAAATTGAAACCTGCAGAAAGATAAATGTTTTTAAAATATTTTTTTAAAAATTCATAACCTTCATTATAGGTAGAAATATAAACCGAATATCCTCTTTTTAATAATTCTTTTATTAAAAGTAAATTTCTAGTTGCATGGCCATAGCCTATACCGTTGATTGATAAGTATACTTTCTTTTTCATTGATCATTTCTATACAAACTTCTTTTAATAATTCTACCTTTTGGTTCTAACTCAGCGAATATTTCAGCTTGAAAGGTATATACTTTGGTACCCTTTAATAACCATGAATCAGGAGGCAATCCTGCTTTTAAACAAGCATTACATAAGAAAGTTTCAGCATCCCATTCGTTTTCTACGGCTACTTGTGGTAATAATAAACCTGACATTAATCCTCTTTCGATGATCAATCCGTCTCTGCCAATTTTAATTATTGAAGGAAGTTTTTTCCTATCTTCTTCAATTAATTTTGGCTCAGTTAAAATGCTTAATTCAAAAACTACCTTATCTAATTCATCAAGTTTCAATGGAGGAAATCTTGGATCTTCTGTTGCAGCTAATATAGCAGACTTTATAGTTAGATTGATTAATTCATCAACAGGATAAGGAAAGCCTATACATCCTCTTAGTTCTTTATTTACCACTCCGCCGCTTATATTATAACTTTCTATGGTGGTAAAAACTCCTCTCTTTATCCTATAAATAGGATCAACTTGACTTAATTTAATAATTCTTTCATTCTTAAGGTATTCTTCTACAGCTTTTCTAGCTATTTTTACCAAAAAGGAGCCCTGTTGAAGTGATATTTTCATCTATTAACATAATTTAATATTTGTTTTAATTCTTTTTCTATATTTTTCCAATGTGAACCATACCAGTAATATTTGTTGCATTTTTCACAGTACCAAAATTCAGAATTTTTCTCGATAACTTTTTTAGGAAGAATATTTACTACCTTTTCCTTTTCAACTTTAATTAATTGGGTATTACAAATAATACATCTTGAACCAATATTCAGATCAACATAGCTTATATTTAGTGTTTTTAAGATTTCACTTAACAATAATAATTTTTTTCTTTTTACTTTTAATAATAATGCTTGCAAATTTAATTTAACAGCTTTATAATACAATTCTTCATCGCTTGTTATAAGAATAGCCTTATTTTTTTTAGTTATTTCTATTAATTCTTCATCGCTTATAGTAGCAGAATAAAAAACGTCAAATCCGAGTAATCTAAGCCATTTTGCAACCTTACCATGCATTCCATCCACTACAAATTTCATAATAATGCTACGACTTTAGTTACATCAGTTTTAGAAATCAATCCTATAATAGAACCTGTCGCATTTACTACAGGTAGAGCAGGAATATTAAATTTCAATATATAATTTACTGCCTTTTGAAGTTTTTCTTCTTCATAAATCACTGTATCTATTTTAAACATGAAATCTCTGGCTAAGTTTCCTATTTTTATTTTTTCTTGATTTACGTCCCCTCTTAAATAATCCACTTTACCTTTTATAAAATCTCTTTCATCTAACGAAGCTAACATTGATAAAGTTATTATTCCAACAGGTTTTTTATTGTCTTCAACAATAATCAAATCTTCTCCTTCTTTAACTTTTTCTATTACTTTCCAAAGACTTGTAAGAATATTTACTGTAATAAATTTCTTTTGCATAACGTTTTTAACTTTAATTTCTTCTATAGGATAATCATTAAATACTCTACAAACGTCTGTTTTTGTGAATATTCCAGCTATTTCTCCATCTTCTTCTACCACTACGCTACCTATTTTATTTTTTATCATTAACAATGCAGCCTCTTTAACAGAAGTATTAGGATTTACTTTAATTACATTTTTTGTCATAATATTCTTAACGAGAATCAGATTTGTATCTAATTCACCGCTTGAAGCTAGTTTAGTTAATACTGATGCAATATCTCTAAGAGTTATTATTCCGACTATCTTATTTTCTTCATTTATAACTACCACTCTTGAAATTCCATTTTTTAACATAATCTTTCTTGCATAGTTCATTGTATCATTTGGTGTTACTACAAACACTTCTTTAGAAGAATAGTCAGCAACTTTTATTTGTGAATATTTTCCTTGACTTATCATTACAAATAAAATTTGATATTCAATCCTTAAATATTTCTTTTTCTCTTTTAAGGATCTTTTTAATTAGATCTGCGCCGAATATTTTATTTTGTGGATATCAAGAAACTTAAGAATATCCTATCAATTCATAATTTCTAACCTGATCATTTTTATAACTAATTTTTTAAATATAAGCCAAAATGCATTCTATTTTCAGTAAATAATCTTTTTGTTTCTTGAATTCATACTTTTGATACTTTATTAAAATAATTTGGATGATTGTTTAAAATTTAATGAATTAAATAAAGATTATCTAGCAATTTTTAAAATATTAAAATTTTATAACAAATTAATAAAAGGCTGAATTAAAGCTTGCTTATCTATCATTCCTAAAGTCTTATTATTATCATCATCCATAACAGGTAATCTACCAATTTTATGCTTTAACATTATTTTTATCGCATCAATTACCAAATGATTTTTGGTTACCTTTATTATATTT
This sequence comes from Thermoproteota archaeon, assembly GCA_032249055.1. GTDB lineage: Archaea > Thermoproteota > Thermoprotei > Gearchaeales > Gearchaeaceae > SCGC-AAA471-B05. Next base: position 7,987 of record JAVVGP010000014.1, read on the forward strand.
TTCGATGTCATTATGGAATTAACTTGAATAGAACTATTAGGGTCATCAAGGGTTAAATGTATATGTGGTATTTTAACGGATAATATGTCATGATGGGTCAATACTCCTACTAATCTTTCTTCTTCATCTAATACTATTATACCTGTTAGTCTGTTTGCATTCATTTTCTTCCAAGCATAAGAAAGTGTATCTATGTTTTTACAAAAGATTGGTTTGATGTTTATTTTATCTTTAATTTTTTCATAAAGCATTTCATTATTAGTCTTAGACAGTACATCTAATACGTTATCCAGAGTTAACATACCTTTAAATTTCATTTCATTTTTTTCGTCTAAAACCGGAATACAATCAGCATTATTTTTAAGCATTTCTTCTACTACATTTTTTAAATAATCTTCAGAAAAAGCTTCTATTTTGATGTCTTCTATAACATCCTTAACTAACATTGTTGAACAGTTAGGTGCGATTTGAAGTATTTTTACCCTAGTTATGCAACCCATTAGTGTATAATCATGATTTGTAACAGCTATTCCTCTTAATCCCTTACTTTTTATTGTAGCTTTAGCTTTTAATAATAATTCATCATAAAACAAAGGCTTTATATTTTTATCGAAAACTTCACCAACTTTATATGGTTTTTTATTGTAATCTTTTTCCTTTTTAAAATTTATAAATTTTCTCGACATCTCTCGCATAGCAGTAAATCGCTCACTTGTAAAAGTACGTCGCTCCATTCTCCACACCTTTCACAATATCCTTGAATGTATTTTCCGACTTTTACTACTTCGGTTTCTCTATGCAATTCTTGTAAAAAACTTATATATGAAGGAGCAACTCTTAAAATATCAGTTACTGTTAAAATTCCTAGTATTTTATCCTTATCTAAAACAACTAAACGTCGTATATTATTTTTAACCATTATTGTTATAGCATGTAATAGATCAGTAAAAGCATCAACGTATTTTACAGGATAAGACATAATTTCTTCAGCCTTAACTTTTTCAGGATCTTTTCCTTTTGCTAAAACTTTTGTTAACAAATCTTTTTCGGTAATTATTCCTAACAATTTATTATTTTCAACAACTAAAACAACTTCTGTATCTTTTTCTTCCATAATTTTAGCAACATCTTTAACAGTTAATGATTTGTCTATACAAACAGGATTTGGATCCATTACATCTGAAACTTTTAAAGTGATTCTTTCGTTTCGTATAAAACTCATTAATTATATAATGACTTTAAAGGTTATATTTTTATCGCAAAGTAGTACTTCTTCATTAGTTATTTTTCATAGTTAACTGAGATTGTGAAGTTTTAAGATACTAAAGCCTCCTTTAGGTAAATTATTCGTTAACTCCTTTCTTGCCTCCTTTTTATTAATTTCCTTTTTATTTCTAATTAATATGTTTAATATCTTTTCAATGATGTCTTCTTTTGTTAAATTGCCAGGCATCAACAATATATATTCCTTATATTTTTTAACAGCGGTTGCCTGAGGAATTATTTTAACTTTATTATTCTCTGTAACTACCGCCAAACATAAGGGGACGTTTTTAATGTAGTTTTTGTTTCCATATATCATAAAGGATCCTTTACTTAGATAAGTACCACTAGGTGCTTTCTTAGAGACTTGACTTTTATTAACCCAATAAACATCTATATTGCTAAAACCTTCCTTCCATGCACTTGAGTAAGAAGCAGTAAATTGAGCTGCTTCAAATAAATCATCCTGCATAATACTAATATTATTGCTTGCTTTAATAATGGTAAAAGGTGAACCATGAATATCAGCATGAAGTATAATATCATTTTCCTCGGCTTTCTTTTTTATTAAACTTTCATTCTGGGAAGCATCTCTTCCTGCGACTACCAAAACATTATTCGAAGTATAAAAATACAAGTAACTTTCATACCATTTTTTCTTTTCCTTCTCCTTTATTTCTATCTTAACTTCCTCTTTTATTTTTTCTTTCAACTCCAGTTCTTTAATCTTTTCTTCTATTTTTTTAATTTTTTCTTTTTTTTCTTTTATTAAATTATATAAAATTTCTAAATTTTTTGTAGAATTCAAAAGTAAATCTAAAGTTATTATATTTTTTTGAAATTCTATATTTAATTTCTTTTCTTTTAAATCAATTTTATGTATCATACCCAAATCATTAGGCCACGAATTAAATAAAAATTCTTTAAGTGCATCCCACTTTTTTTCTTCTATAATCTTATAGGAATTTAATAAAATATCATCGACTATAACAATTTTTTCTTTAAATAATTTTATAAAATTATTAAGTATTTCTATTTGATTTTTTAATTCTGAAATTTTCTTATTTAGATCGCTTATTATAAATAATTTTTTTTCTTTTTCTTTTATTATTTCTTTTTCCTTTTCCTTTTTCTTTAGATAGATAAAATATTCTTCTATAGCTTCATTAAAATCATTAAATATTTTTTTATTGAAGTTATTATATATATTTAAATCCAAATTAATTACACTTATATATTCATTATTATCAGATATTATGTAAGATTTATTATTTTGAAGATAAGCTAAACATAATTCTTTAATTTTTTTATCTAATAATTTAACTTCTTCAATAGAGATATTTCTTGCTAATGTATCTTTATTTATATTGCTTAATAAACATGCTTCTTCTACAATTTCTGAAGGAATACCAAAAAATTTTATAATAGTAGCTGCGATGTTTGCTTTAGAACTAATAACTTTATTGTAGTAATCAGAAATTGATTCTTCTAAAGGTTTGTATGTTAAGATTTCAGGCATAACGTATTTTTCATTTTTTATAATATTTCTATTTTTTTCTTTTCTAATTTTTAAAGCACTCAAAATTATATCATCTTTAGTTAAAATTATGTTGCCACCATGCATCATTTCTATGTAAAGTTTGAATCCTTTTTCAAACTCAATTACTATATATCTATCAAAGAAAGGAACTGTAATGTTAATTATTCTTTTTCCTTCTAAATTATTTCTAAGTTCTTTTGTGAATTGATCTTGTTCTTTCTTTTTTATTTCATATTTTGTTTTGAATATCCATCCTAAATGATTAATTATCAAATCTATTTTTTCTTCTTTAGTTTTAACTCTTAATAAAATACCAAAGTCAGTATTATAAACCTTAGTAACATAGCTTCCGATCAAAAAAGGTTTTAATCTTTCAACTATTATAATAATATCAAGGGTGTTAAGGGTTGTCTTCAAAGACTACACCTATTACTGATTTTAGTAAGCTCGACTATAAAACGTTAAACAAAGTATATTATTCAAGAGCTTTATTTGGAGTGATAGCTGGTTGCTTAAGTGGACTGTTACCTCCTTTATTTTCACCTATTTCCTTAATAATTTTAATGATCATGTTAATAGTTTCAAACGGTTTCGCCAAAAAGTATATTTTGCATTACAAGATAGAACCTCCATTTAGATTTGGAATAGGTGTATATATTTTAGGATGGCTTGTATTTTTAATCCTCATAGCTACATTAATGAAATACACTTTATGGCAAACTTTAATCTAGTTTTTTAAGAAATCATAGAATTCGAAACAATTTCTAAAATATCTTTTAAAGCTTTTTTAAATCCTCTTTCCCATGGTTCATCATCCCATTCATCTTTAATATATTCTCGTATTGTTTTTTCATCGTTAAAAATCAGATTGTATAAATTAAATTTCTTGAATTCTTCATAATTTTTTCTTTCCAGATAATCAATTAAACCTTTAACACATTCATAATACCCTCTTTCGTAATCTGAACTTATTTGAATTTCTCTTAATAAAGAAGCAATTTTTTGATACTTTTTTTCTTTAAGGTATTCTTTTAATATGTTTTTAATTTTTTCAATAGTTATTTCATTCATAATAAGAGATTTTTTCTTTCAAACCTTTAAATCCTGCATCTGTTATTCTAAAATATCCTTTTCTATTTTGTACTTTATTTTCACCCAATTCTACTATGCATTGGATAATAGAATTATTTTTTTGAAGTAAAATTCTTCTATGAATAAATTCTTCTATTAAATAGTCTCCTACGGGTTTTACTTTATTATTTTCTTTAAAAGACACTTGATTGGAAAAAATAATACAAGTACCTTTATCACAAATTTTTTTAATATAAAATAATACGTTTTTTAATTCTTTTTCGAATTCCTTCCATACAAGACCTCTTACATGGTAAGCGATAGAATCTATCACTAAAAGAGGGATCTTTTCATTTAAATTGAAAATTATTTCTAATGTTTTTTTAAAATCGTTCAACGTTAATGGTCTAGCTATAATGATTTTACTCAATATCGATTTGTAGTGATTTTCGTCTTTAATTTTCAAATATTGTCTCATTTTATCAATGTTTTCTATTCTAAATGTACCATCATTATCTATAAAAAAAACCTTGGAATTGAGTTTATAAGAAGCCATTAAAGCTATCTGATGAAGCAAAATTGTTTTTCCTGTACCTGCTTCGCCATAAATTTCATTAATGGTATAAGTAAAAAATCCACCATCCAGAATTTTATCTAAAACTTTTGAACCTGTTGGTATAATGTTTAACTCCACGTTTTCCTGCATTCCTATAAAAAATTTAATAACAAAGTATTAATAGCATAACAAAACAAAAGCTATAATTTTTAAGTTGCGTTTTCAAAAGTAATGAAAGGAGTAATATTAGCTGCAGGTATAGGAAAAAGATTAAGACCTTTGACTTACCTTTTTCCTAAACCCTTATTAAGACTTGGAGATAAAACGATAATTGAACATATCCTGAATTGGCTAAATGCCAATGATGTAAAAGAAATATTCATAGTAATAAATTCCCAAGGAAAAATTATAGAAAAAGTATATCAAGACTATCCTGGATTAACTTTTATTCTTTCAAAACCTTTAGGTACAGCTGGTCAACTTTTGGCTGTAAAGGATAAAGTTAAGGAAACTTTTGTTATAGTTTATTGTGATGTTATAACTAATTTTTCACTTAAAGAAATGATAAACTTCCATTTAAAATCCTCATCAATTTTTACCATTGCTACTCTTGAATTATCTTTTCCTATTAGGTATGGTGTTATTACTTCTACAAAGGAGGGAAGAATTAAAAGATGGGATGAAAAACCTAAAATTAAAGTAAGGGTAAATAGTGGTATATATGTTGCTGAACCTAAAATTTTTGATTATATAAAGCCGAACGAAGTATATCATATGAATGAATTAGTTAATGAACTGCTCAAAAATGGTTTAAATGTTTTCTCGTATGATATTAAGGGTGAATATTACGATATAGGAACTTTAAAAGATTACATTAATATATGTAAAATTTTTGATAAAAAATTGGGAAAGATATGAATTTGGATGCTCTAGTAATAATAATTTCACTTTTTTTAATATTAGTAGGCTTCTTTATTTTATTTATTTATTTATTAAGTAAAGGGCAAAAAACAGATGTGAAGGCTGGAGGTTTTATATTAATAGGTCCTCTTCCAATAGTATTTTCTACGGATAAAAAATTGGGCTATATACTTATTATTGCAGGAGCAATATTGACAATATTAGCTATTATATTATTTATGATACCTTTGTTAAGATGAAGCAGATCATACCTATTATTTCTTTAGCTTTAATAATAATTGGCATCCTACTCTTATTTTTCTATTTTGCACCAAAAGGTGAAGTTTCAGGAAGTTTTGTTATAGTATTATTTTTTGTACCTATAAGCGGAGGTTTTGGTAAATATGGAGATATTTTGCTTATTCTTTCACTTATCTTAACTATTTTGATTTTATTGTTTAGTTTTATTACTATGCTACGTAAAAGATTTTAATCTTCTTCTATATCTGCTATTCCTCCTTCAGTAATTAAGAAAACTGTTTCGCTTTCTGGATGCATTGGTGAATCATATATTTTTATTATTCTTTGATTTTCCTTTCCTTTTCTTATTAATAATCTATATGTGCATCCATGTGCTATTATATGTCCTCCAACTGGTCTATTTGGATTTCCAAAGAACACATCAGGAGCAGCTACAATTTGGTTTGTAACTACGACTGCAGCATTATAGAGCATTGCTATTCTATGCAAATCATGAATATGTTTATTTAATCTTTGTTGTCTTACTACAAGGTTTTCTCTTCCTGGATATTCACTTCGGAAATGACTTACCAAACTATCTACTATAACTAATCTAGCATTAAAATTAGGCATTTTCTCTAATAATTCTTCAACTATAAACATTTGATGGTCGCTGTTATATGCCCTAGTATAATAAATTCTTTTAAGAACCTGAGGAGGATCCAGTTTTAAACGTGTTGCAATTTGTATTATTCTTTCTGGTCTGAAAGTTCCTTCTGTATCTATATAAATAGCATTAGAATCCAATCCTCCTCTTTCTTTTGGTAATTGAACATTAACAGCTAATTGATGACATAGTTGTGTTTTACCTGTACCAAATTCACCTATAATTTCAGTTATAGCTTGTGTTTCTATACCTCCGTTTAACAATCCATCAAGAGCCTTGCTTCCTGTTGTAATATAACCAATGTTTTGTCTTTTCTTATAAAATTCTTCTGCTGTAATAAAACCAAAACCTAATAATTTTCTTGCATTTTCTGTAATTTCTAAAGCTTTTTCATAACTTAAACCAGTAGCATCACTTATTTCTTTAGCTGATGCAAAGGCTATAGCTTCAACTGTTAAATAACCAGCTTCTTTTAATTTCGCCTCTGTAGCAGGGCCTATTCCTTCGATATCTCTTAAAGAAAGACTTTTTTCTTTCATCACATAAAAATTATTAAAAATAATATAAAAATACCAAATTTTTATTAACGAAACAAAATGTGATTAAGTTTATATATTCCAATTACAATATTAGAGTGAAATGCCTTCAAAGATCACCAGTACTGAAGAGCAAATCACACCACTTAAATTAATGTTTAGATGCGTAAAAGATACGGTCACAGTATGGTTAAAGGATCATACCATCTTACGTGGTATTTTATACCTTGCAGATCCTAATATGAATTTAATATTAACTGATGCAGAAGAAATTAATGAAAATGGCGAAGTTAAAATTAAATATGGTAAGGTATTTATAAGAGGAAATAATATACTTTACATTTCTGTACCTCCTTCTCAAGCTATATTTAAATAAAAAAATTAAGGGATTAAACCTCTTTAATACTTCCTTCTATTAAAATGAAATCTGAAAACTCGTTGAACAATTCTTCTTTTACAGTTCTGCTAAAATCACTATAAATGCACCACATATTAAATCCTCTTATTTTTTGAGCTCCCACAAGGTATGTAATTCTTTTACCTATAATTTCATTTGTTACAGCTACAGGTTTCGTAAGTTTTTTAACTTCTTCATCTATCTCTTCAAATATTCCACATTTATAAGGTATTGAATCCGGTTTTGATCGATAAATGTATACTATACCATTTAGAAAGATTTGCAAGATTATTTTCCGATTTTCATTATCAATCTTATAATGTATTACTTTACTTTTGTTGGCATTAAGTAAGTTTTTAAATTGATTCCAATCTTCGATTATGATATACCTCATATCGAAATAAAAATCTTAAATTTATATTTTAAGTTTACTATACTCATCTAACATTTTATATAGCTCATGCCTTGCTTTTTCCCTTATTTTGCTAATTTCTATTTCTTTTTCTTTAATTTTTAATTCCAATGAATTTCTATTAATGAAATAAATATTTTCTGCTTTATAATGTTCTATTTCGTTTATCGGCAAAACAATTACATCGTGCATCTCCAAACTTTGTTTTATCTTATTATTAAAATCTTCTAAGTATAAAATGCATTTGATTTTATTTTTAAGCAAAG
>JAVVGP010000015.1:0-14975 GCA_032249055.1 Thermoproteota archaeon
TGTATCCTTTTTCTTTACAAAGAAATTTAATATATTTTTGAACATCGTAAAAAATAAGTTTATTTCTATCTAAAACTCTATAGACATTTTCTTCGTTAAGTCCATTTTTATAAGTTAAAACTCCTACGTCGCAATATTTTCTCAGATATTGGACTAACTCGAAGCTATAATCACCAACACCGTCTTTTTCTGGCGGAAATTTTGTTACGAATAAGACCTTAATCATGCAATGCTACTTTCTTAATAAAACTTTCTTGAATAGCTAATTCTGCTCATCAATGATCTCTTCCATTGTAGTATTAGTGCTTATAAGAACAGGTTTTACATATCTTATTACTTCTATTACAGGAAAGCTGACCCCTTCATAAATTGAAGGATAAACTATCAGTTCATGATGGGACCAATCATAAAGCTTTATATATTTATTTAAATTTAAAAAAGTTATCAATTCTTTATAAAAACTTGATCTTGTTATAATTTTTTTAATTCTTTTTAGATTATTTTTTAATATTTTAACTAGATAACACATCTGCATAGAATTTTATCCACTCGTTTTGGACTTTGTCAACAGAGAATTTTTCCTCAGCTAATTTCCTGTTTTCCAAGCCCATTTTAAATCTTAATTCATCATCAGAAATTAACTTAATTATTGCTTCAGAAATTTCCTCAGAATCCGCTTTTCTTAATAAGAGACCATTCACCCCATGTTTTAAATATTCATCCATAAACCCTACATTGGCAGCAATTATTGGTAAACCGCATGACATTGCTTCAAGTATCGCAAATGAAAAACCACCTCCTATTTGTGAGGGTTGTACATAAATATCAGAACTATGGTAAACTTTAACCAATTTATATCTTGGTACTCTTCCTATAAACTGAACAAACTTTTCTAGTTCAAGCTTTTTAACTAGCTTCTTCAAATAAGGAAGCATAGGACCATCGTTTGCAATTATTAAATTTGAATTTTTAAACTCTTTGATCACTTTACTCATGGCTGCAATAAGAACTTCTATTCTTTTACCATATACTAGTCTAGAAACGCTCAAAATGTTTATTTTTTCCTTTTTTCTAAATTCTTTATATTTAAAGATATCAGTTTCTATAGGAAATGGAATTACTTTAATTATTTTATCTTTATAATTAATTTTATAAATATCTTTAAACAAATTAAATGTTTTATACGAATCAAATACTAGTCCGTCTGCTTTCATTCTAGTCATCAGTTTAAAATAATCTGTTAGATTGAAAGTAATTTTCTTTAAATATTTTAACATTTTATCTGAAATTATATTAGGTTTTGTTGAAGTAAGGGCAACTGATGGATATAAGATAGGGCCTAATATTAATTTTTTAGCCTTTAAGCTTAGCAAACTATAACCCGCTTTTGGTGTAAGCGTAAACATGTAATGTAATGCATCATACTCTTTGACCTTATCCTTAAATTCCCAATATAGTTTAAAAGGTAATATTAAATCATTTAGAAGTCCTTTTTTATAGAATTTACTTTCTATAAACTTAACACCCTTTATTACACAATTTGCTTTTCCTGTATAAGCAGTAATTTCATAATATTTAGAAAGCCCACTAATAATATGATAAGCCCATGCGTATTCAGTTCCATAATTTGGATCTATTATATAATGTGAGGGGGCAATAAGAATTTTTAGCATTTATTTAATCATTAAATATAATTCCAATACCATATCCTTCTTGTTCATAATTTTTAACTAATTCTAAGTATTTGTAATTTTTCTTAAGTTTTTCCCAAAATAAATACACTTCACCTGCCTTAACTTTTCCTTCAATACCATATCTTGTATAATAATCAGGAATTATATCATGAAAAGCTATTATTCCACCTTTTCTTACCAAAGGTGAATACATTACAAAATCCTTCTTAACTCCTTCATAGCTATGATCACCATCTATAAAAAGAAAATCTAACTGGTTATTATTTAATATCTCCTTTACTTTTAATAATGTTTCTTTGCTATGCGAATCTCCTTTAATTAAGTATATTTTTTTGTTGAAATCCCCAAACAATTTGTAAAGTTTCTTCTTCCATTTCGGATATCCGTATGGCAAGTCTATTGATATGATAATTGCATTCGTATCCGCGACTCTTGAAAATAAGAATAAAGTTCCTCCGTAAGCTGTACCTATTTCTAAAATGAACTTTGGTTTAATTTTCGCAAGCATAATAAGCAGTTCCTTTATTTCTTCTTTTATTTGAACCGGTTTAATTTGTATACCTAAAGCATTCCACGAATAAGAAAATTCTATAAATGTATCTAGGTTGTAATTAGGTAAGTTAAAAATTGATTTTCCAAATTTAGAGATGATATATGCTAAAAGTATATTATGAAATAAAATAAAATGCTTCATTAAAAATATAGTAATCCTTTTTTTGGCTTCTAATATAAATGCCTTGTATCCTTCATTTTTTAATGTATTTACAAGTGCTGATATTACTGAATTTAAGTCCATATATCATAAGTATTTTTTATGCGTGAAATATTAAAGTATTAGCTTTCTCTATATTATTTATTTTATGTTTTGTGGTTATTAATCCATAAATTTCAGAAAATTTTCTTATAGTTGTATTAATTATGCTTTCTTCCAATTATGTATATAAAATTGGATTGGTCCTATAATAAACCTCTTTGAGTGTTTAGCTAAAGGATTTATTTGCGAACGGGTATAAGATAAGAATAGATGAAGAATATTTACCTTATCAATGAACTTTTTACCAATTAGATATATTTTAAAGTAAAACAATAAGATATTAAATACGTCTCTTTTTGTAATTCCAGTTTCTATTATAATAGCATTATTAATTTTTACTGTTGTTCTTCCAGCAATTGCGATGATTTTATGAAATTCCGATACATACTTTATTATATCATAAGTCCAAGTAGCCTCACTTCCATAATCGGGATCTATTAAAGTGTTAGAAGGTGCTATTAAGATTTTCAACATCCGATAAAAGTTTCTTAAAATTCTTATTTAAGATTTTTAGCAGTTTTAATTTATAAGCTTAAATTATTTTTGATGAAATAATCACCATTAAACTAAAGTACATAATTGATTCTTTAGTAAACCAATATTTATGTACAACTCTTTTTATGTTTTTATATAATTTTATCCAATTGAATTTATTTAGGATATTTTGTTTTTAAAAATGCTTTGTAGAAATTTGTAAAATATTAACATAACTAATTCTTGTTAAAACTAAAGGAAATTATTTTTTTGATTTTCAAAGCTTTTTGTATATTCCAAAAACAAAAGATATTAAATTTCCAGCATAAGGTATTTCTTTCAAGGAATTTTCAAGAAAAGTTATTTCAGAATCTTTTAAAACTTTCAATCTTTTTGTTGAAAAAATGTATATCGCAAATGATATTAGAATGCAACTAAATAAAAGAATATAAAACTGCACTATGCCAATTATAATTCTGCTTAAAGTTAACCATATAATATATGAAGGAATCACTGATATTAACGCTACTATAAGTATTTTTATTACTTCATAAAATTTTATTTCTAAATTTAATTGCTTCTTTACGAATCTTAAATAAGGTATATATGAAGGCCATCCTGCTATTAACGCTCCAATCAACGCTCCATATATAGAGAATAGAGGTATTAATACGACACTTGAGATGGTTGCACTTATTGCATAGATTACTGAATATTTGAACACTTTTTTTGTATATCCTTGAGACATGACCAAATTTGCTATTGCAACGCCTCCTGCGCAATATAATAGCCAATAAGCTCCGATTAAGCTTAAATATAGCCAACCATCAATGTAATAAGGACCGAAAAAAGCTACTATTAGTTCCTTTGAGAAAAAGATTGTGAAAAAAGAAATAGGTGCTACGAAGTAGCTTATTACCCTAATTGTGAAATTCAAAGCTATGTTTAAATCTTCAGTTTTATTTAGTTTCGAATAATTAACGAACATCAAGCTACCGATTGGATATAAGAAAATATCTAAGATGGAATTAAATCTTTGTGCTATTGAAAAGTTTCCTAAATCTACTGAACTTGCATACCTTGAAATTAATATCTCATAAATTCTTGCTGAAGGAATTAAAATATAAGCCGAGGCTGCTATGGGAAAGCCAAATCTGAGCATTTCTTTAACTTTATTGAAATCCATTCTTGTTGGTTTGATATATTTAAACAAAATTATAAGTCCAGGAATCGAAGAAATCAAAGGCATAAGTATAAAATATACGAAAATAAGACCTAAGAATTGAAAACCAAGATAAAGAGCTAATGGAGCTAGTGTAGCTTGCACTAATGCATATAAGATTAACATTAAGCTAAAAACCCAAGTCTTATCAAGTATAATTGAAGCTCCCTGTGCAACTCCGAAAAAGAAATTGAGCAGAATATACATTGCTAAGAAATGAACGTAAGGAAGAATCTCTGGTTTTGAATATAGATTTATAACCAGGAATTGACCTAAAAAGAAAGTAAGGGCTGAATATATTACATGAAGAATTAAACTAAAATAAATACTTGACCAAGCGTAACTTGCAAGTTCCTTAAAATTTCTTTCTTTGAATAATTTTGCGCATTTGTTAGCTGCTCCATATCCTATTCCTAAGTCACCTAAGAGCATAGTTAATTGTGGTATAAATAACAAAACCAAAAGCCATCCTAAAGGTTCCGAACTTCCATATATATTTGCTAACATTCTTGCTATAATGATGAAACCTATAACATTAAGTATGAAGAAAATGATTCTTCCTGCAAAAATGTACGTAACACCTTTTACGTATGATTTTCCTACTTCTAAAACTTCCATTTTATATTAAAGAATATAAACTATATAAATCATTATCATGTAAATTTTAAAAAATTAGGGAATTCCTCATAAATGGTTTCACAAATTCTGAAGCTTTACCTTATTCTCTTCTAAATTCCAACTTTTTTCTTAAGTACTTACTTAGTCTATCCTCGATTACTTCAACACCTATTCCAGGTTTTTCAGGTAATTCTATAGTACCGTCTTTTCTCACGACCCATGGAGGTTCAACTATATCTTCTTCCCAATATCTGCTACTTCCGCTTATATCGTTTGGATACTTAACATTTGGCAGAGTTGCCATTGCTACTAAGTGGCCTCGGCCTATACCTGTCTCAAGCATTCCTCCTATCCATATTGGTATTCCTTTCTCCATGCTATAATCATGAATTAATTTAGACTCATAAAGACCTCCTACACGAGCTGGTTTTATGTTAATAACTTTACAGCTACCTAGCTTTAAAGCTGTTTTAGCATCATGTAAGTTCTTTATACTTTCATCAAGACATATAGGTGTTTTGATCTGTGATTGAAGCATTGCATGATCATATAGATCTTCATAACTTAAAGGTTGCTCGATCATTAATAGGTCATAGTTATCTAATTCCTTAAATATGCCAATATCATTTAATGTATAAGCTGCATTTGCATCTACTTGTAATGGTATATCACCAAACTCCCTTCTAATTAATCTAACTGGATAAATATCCCAACCAGGTTTTATTTTAATCTTAATCCTTTTATAGCCTTCATCTAAGAAATTGCTAATTGATTTAAGTAAAGCAACTTCGTCACCTATAATACCTATGCTAACACCGCTTACAATGTAATTCCTTACACCCCCTAGTAACTTGTAGAGTGGTTTTCCCATAAGCTTAGCCTTTAAATCCCACAGAGCCATTTCAATACCTGCTTTAGCCATCCTATAACCTCGTACTCCTTTAACGGCTTCCATGAATTCTTTAGGATGCTCTAAGTTTCTTAGTTTAATTAGCTTAGGTATTAAGTATTCCTTATATATGTATAATGTAGTCTCTATAGTTTCATAACTATACCAGGGTCCCTCTTCAACAGGCGTCTCGCCCCAGCCAATACATCCAGAAGCATCTTCAACTTTAACAAGAATTCCATGCCTATTTATAGTCTTACCAAAGCTAGTTTCAAAAGACACTTTTAACTTCATAACTATGTGATAAATATCTACTTTGATTATCTCCAAGATAATTCACCACTTAATATATGTTCTAAATTTTCCTTCAATAACACATAGTAGTTTCTCCTTAAAATACCAACATATTCGCTTATGAACTCAACAACTACGTATTTAAGCTCATTAATGTATCGGTTAAATACCTCTCTAAGACCTAATCTCCATTTGTTCAATAATTCATTATTAATCCTTAATTTACTTAAATCTTCAGGTATTTCAATAAGTACTAACTTAGAATTACTATCTAAGTTATAGCTAGTTAGTACAGGTAAATTATTAGTAAACTCAACCTTCGTTACCATATCAGCACCTAACTTAGTTAGGATATTTAAGGAAGGAGGTTTTAACGAACCCTTAAGCTTATTCTCAACTAATTTGCTCTTAACCCACCATTCAGCTTCAAATCTATCAGTAGGCATGCCAAAGTTTATAGAATCTCTTAATTCCCCATAGTAATTTATGTAGAACTTCCTAACAATGATGCCTAATTTACCAATATTAAACTTAGCATTGGATGATTGTAAAGGATCATAGGTCCAGGCAATCAAATCTATATTCTGTTTAAGTACATAATCTCTCTGCATTAATTTAAGCAAATATCCTAAACCCTTATATCTATATTCAGGAATTACACCAGTCATATGGCTATAATGATATAACTTGCCTTCAGGAGATATTGCTGGAAAACCAAATACGAAACCAATCATCTTGCCAGTATCTTTTTCAAAAGCCCCTAAAACTAACCCACCTCTTCTATCAGCAGCTATTAATACATGATGTGCTACAATACCGCTATAATCTAATAAGCCCCAAACTTTTATTTCTGTATCACTAACCATGCGGTATTCTTCAGGATCTTTAAGCCTCCTAATTTCAATAACCTTACCATTAATAACTGTTTCCAAACTATATCACTAAAATTAAAAACTTACCTTATGTTTAAATATTTAAAGAATTAATAATACGCTAATAATATTATCTTTCTTACATTAATCTCTTTTCTACTAATTTCTGTGTTTCTAAGATCATTCTTTCTAAATATGGTAACCTTACTTTTATTGCTTTTGAATCTAATTTAGCTTCATGAAAACCCCATACATGTAAAGCCCATGCAATATCCCATGCACCAATGAACCATTCTCCAAATCTTTCGCTAATAGCTTCAACTGCTTTCTCAAGTTCTGTAACTGTCCATCTACCTCTCTTTTTAACATTTTCAAGAACATCACTTAAGTTAAAGTACATTGTTAGTGTCTTAACTATCTCCTCTGCAGCTTTGTAAAGTTTTTCGCTAGCTTGAATAGGATCTTTATCAGCAAGATTTTTACCTTCCTCGAAATATTTTAGGGCTAGTTTAAGATGATGTTCAAGTTCAATACTCATGTTTATATTCTTCTAAATACCTAATATGTTAAATAAAGTTATAAATTTGCCGTAATTTTTACATACTTTTATTTATAAAATTTTTCATTTCTTATTTATAACATTGTTTTCCCTATAAAAATAAAGCAGGTATGAGTTTTTCATTTTTATTTAATTTAATAATGAAAGAATAAGTAAAAAGTTATGCATTAAAATAGAACTTTTTTTATCTTTCATCTCTACTTTCCCTAACTGCTCTTACCCAATCATCTTCGCTTACATCTTTCATTAATTCTTTTATTTTCATCGCTATCTCCTCAAGTTCTTCTTTTTCTTTATCCCTTATCATTTTCTAAAGCTTTTTCCATAACTTCTCTAACATTATCCCCATTCCCTTTTTTCTTTAGTTCTTTTTATTCTTATGCTTATTATGTCTGGCATAGTTAATATAGAAATATTCACATAATATTTATTTTTCGTGGGCATTTTATACTGTTAATTTTATAAGGAATGGTAAGAATCTTATTTAGCCAGGATCTTTTAAAGCATGACCAGTAAGCACAACTACTGTCTTCTGATATTTATTTATCATGTCTTCTTCCTTAAGCTTTAAATAAGCAGCGTATGCTGCTGCACTAGCAGGCTCGGCACCTATTCCTTCATTTCTTGCAAGTCTTTTCTGAGCTTCTATTATCTCCTCATCTTTGACTTTAATAAAGATTCCTCCTGATTCTCTAACAGCTTTTAAAGCTTTTTGCCAGTTAACAGGTTTTCCTATTCTAATTGCTGTAGCTATAGTTTCAGGTTTTTCAAAGAAGATGGGTTTTTCGAGACTTTTTTCCCATGTTTCTGCTATAGGAGAGGCTCCTTCGGCTTGAACTCCTATCATTTTGGGTAAATTGTTAATAATTTTAAGCTCGTATAATTCTTTAAAGCCCTTCCATATTGCTGAAATATTTCCTCCGTTTCCAACAGGGACAATAACATTATCTATGTTACCAAGTTTTTCGTAAAGTTCAAAACTTAAAGTCTTTTGACCTTCTATTCTCCATGGATTGAATGAATTTATTGGATAATACTCCCTTTCTTTTTCAATTTTATTAATTACGTATTTTATTGCTTCGTCGAAATTTCCTTCGATTTCCATAATATTTGCTCCGTGTAGGATTGTTTGAAATAACTTTCCTTTTGCAACCTTACCCTTTGGTATGATAACGATGCATTCCATTTTTGCTCTAGCTGCATATGCTGCTGCTGATGCAGCGGTATTTCCTGTTGATGCAACTATTAATTTTTTTATTCCGTTACTCTTAGCTAAGCTTACTACAACACTCATTCCACGGTCTTTGAAGCTTCCTGTTGGATTTAAACCTTCAAATTTAAAATAAAGATTTTCAAATTCCTTGGATTTTATTAAAGGAGTATTTCCTTCATTTAATGATACAATCTCTGATACTTTAGGTAACAAATCTTGGAATCTCCAAATACCGTCCATATCTCTTTGAAAGTTTACTTTTGCTTCCTTTAAATTTAGCTTAATCTCTAGTAAACTATTGCAACTTGAGCACTTAAATAACCATATACTTATAGGATATTCTCTTCCACAGTTTATGCATTTTAATACGTGTCCAGTTTTCTCACCTACCTTATTATATTTAAATAGATACTTAAAATTTTCTTTTAAAAGCAAAGCTATTTCTTTTTTAGTCTTACCATGAAATGTTAAGGACATTGCTAAACATTCAATAATAAAATTAAATGGTGATGAAAAAGCTTATTAGTAAAAATGGATTATCCGATTTAATATTCTCTACCTAATATTAAATAAATTCCTTCTTCTTTGCACTTTTTCTTCAAATAGTTTGCAACCTCCTCATTGGTGAACTCTACAGATAAGACTTTCAAATATACTTTCTTATTCGTAAATTTTTCAGCGGCTTTTACTGCGCTACTTAACTTTTCCAAGTGATTTATAGCTTCTTCGATACTGCGCAATCTTATAGCTACTTTGCCGACAATTAAAGGATCAGAAAAGAATATATCTACTTCTTTATAACCATCTACAGGCAATGTAACATTTACCCTAATATCGCACTCTATTTCTCTTTCTTTCATTAATGATTTGACTACTCTGGCTGAATAATATTCAAAACAACCCCCTAACATATCACGAATGTCTGTAATAATATTAATAAGCAATTCAAACGTTTTATTTGTACTCTCTTTCCATCTTTTCTCATTCTCTTCTTGCTGTTTAAAGTTTTTCGCCAATAACTTAGCATTTTCCCTCATCTTCGTT
This sequence comes from Thermoproteota archaeon, assembly GCA_032249055.1. Classification (GTDB taxonomy): domain Archaea; phylum Thermoproteota; class Thermoprotei; order Gearchaeales; family Gearchaeaceae; genus SCGC-AAA471-B05. The sequence continues at coordinate 9,694 of JAVVGP010000015.1, forward strand.
CACCTAGCCTTATAAAATGGTTGAAATTTTTTCTAGACTTTCTTAATACTCCCATTAAACCTCTTATCTCTAATAAACCTAATATCGCATAGCGAAAATTTTCATCTTCTTTCAATAGTCTTATTAATTCTTTTCTTATTTCGCTTTCCATCTTGTCAATATTATATATTTTAATTAAAAAACATTTAAAGGAATAACCAGCTATAAGATAGAAGAAATCGAAAATGTTTTATAAAAAACATTACATTCCAAACTCTCATAAATTTGTTTATCATTCTCTTTAAAATTTTATTTTAGCTAGATTTTATAACTTTCAAACTTTTTTCGAAAAAATTTAGATATTTTCTCGCTATAATATTCCAATCGTGATTAATAGCAATTTCTCTAGCTTTTCTCGAATATTCTTCATAAACTTCTTTTTTGATAAAATTTCTATTATCTTTTCAGCCATTTCCTTAAGATCAAAATTTTTTACTATAATTCCTCCATTTCCAACCACCTCGGGTATGCTTGCAATGTTAAAAGCTACGACTGGTTTGCCGCTGGCCATCGCTTCTAAAAATATTAATCCAAAACCTTCGATTATTGAACATGAAGCAAAGATATCGCATGAAGAGTAATAATATGGTAAATCTTCATCCTTCACAAACCCTTCAAAGAAGACTTTATTTGTTAAATTTAATTCTTTAACAATTTTCATCAAATTGCTTTTCTCTGGTCCTTCACCAACAATTACTAATGAAGTATCTATTCTTTTTTGAACATAATTGAATACCCTTATTAGTTTATCTACATTTTTTGTTTTAACCAAAGCACCTACGAAGAGAATTACATATTGTGATTTGAATTTATCTCTAAATATAGGCTTGTTATTAGGATTGAATTTACTTGTATCGACCCCCTCATGTATAACTTCTATTTTCTCGCTAGGTATTTTGAAAGTTTCAATTATTTGCTTTTTCGTAAAATAACTTGGAGCAATGATATAATCTATCTTTGTCATTTTAGAATAAAGATCAGCAAAAGGTATTACGAATAGATCTTTAAAGGTTTTAATGTAATCTATATGATGCGCTAAGCCGACTTTAAGCTTCGCATTAGATAAGAAGGAAAAAGGTGATTGGTTATTTAATAATAAAACATCGCTATCTAGTTCTAAACTTTTCAATATTGAAGTCAATGAAAAGCTAAGATAATTTAGCTCAGCCAATCCTGCAGCTCTTCTAAGATATAAAGTTGCATCCTTTACTCTGAATATTTCAATACCGTTTTTTGTGTCATAGCTATTTCCTCCATTCCAAAATGTAGTTATAACCCTTACTTTACAATTATTAAGAGCTAAATATTTTGAAATATTCTCGATATGTCTTTCTATTCCTGTATAGACTCCTCTTTTAGGATATGGATAAACAGGAGTTGTGATTGTGATTTTTAACATAAGATATGAAAAATTACATTACATTATTTAAAACGTTATTTATACAAAGTACAATGCAAAATGTGTTTTAAAGTTATGTACTAGTTTAAAAGATAAAGTGTTTTATTTTTATGCTTTTTAAATAAGAAGTTTTTGATTTTAATAAGATGACCCGCAGGCACGGGCCATGGTATAGTCATAAATTAATTAAAGAGAATTTATCTTAATATTATAAAAATGGGAGTACAGTTGATAGTGATAATTGAAAATGTAAAAAAGGTAAGTCAAGAGGAGCTGAATAAAGCTTTTGGAGTTCATGTTTTTGAATACAAGGGAGGAAAAGATATAACTCCTGTATGGGAATTATTTGAATGGAAAGGAAAAGTTTATGCAACTTGGAACTTTACTCCTAGAATATTCGATGGAATGTATGAACTTTTTATGGCTTCATTAGAAGGGGTCCTTTAAGCAAAGTAGATAAAGATACTAGGATTAAATGGGAATCGCTTAGAAAGTATTTAGTAAGAGTTCGTGAATTTCTAGGAAATGGTAAAGTATATATAGGAAACGATGTTGTATATTTTCGTGATCCTGATTCTGCTAAAAGATTTAGAGAAGAGTTCTTTTTGCCTCCTGAAGTTCCAGAAGAATTGCTGAAAGAACCTGATTTGAATAAATATCCTGAATTGAAGGATGTAAAGGAGCTTCAGTTTTTGGTATGGTAATTGCCAATATTTTTGTTTAACAGTAAGATCTTTAAACACTTATACGATGTAATATTAGGGATTAATTTTATTAAATTTGGTTTAAGATTTTTAAATTTTTATTACCGATACAAAGTAATGATTTTAATTTTCATTAAAATTTAGCGCCTAACTTTTTCATATCCGCATCGTTACTTATTATTTCACAGTTGTTCCTTAGTGCACAATAAAAATGAATAGAATCTTCAAAGTCTAGATCGAACTTCTTTGATACATTATAAATTTCAATAAGTTCAGAAGGCTCCATATGTATGAATATAACATTTAAATTTTCTAATGCTTCGGCAACCTTTTTCATCACTTCTATAGGATTCTCTTTTAATAAATACGATATTATTACAATAAGCTGATAAAAAGTAATTTCTGAAGTATAGATTTCTTCGGTATTGATAAACCAGTACTCAGCTCTATCTGCAAACTCAGGATGACCAGTCAAGTAGTATACGAATACATTTACGTCAAAATATCTTTTAACCATGTCCTGCTTCGCTCTTTCAAAGCTTCTTCTAAAATTTCGTCCACATCTTTTGATATGTTCCAATTTACTTTGAAAATTCCTTTATAACTAAGATTTTTTAAGACCGGTCTTATTTCTATAACATTGTTCTTAACTATAATTTTAACTTTATCACGGATATTCATTTTATCCCTTATTTCTTTAGGTATAACAATTCTGCCTTTTTTGTCTACATTAACTAAATAATGCTTTTCCATAAATCCCATTTAATTTCCCACATATAAAAACTTATATGTTAAGAGAAAGCTTATCTAATTTATTTAATTTTTTAGTAATGTAGAGATTATTTTTAAAAAGATTTTAAATTTATTTTAATAATATAATTAGACATCAATAGTTTTAACAATTTACAAACTTATGAAGTATATACATAAATGTGAAGAGCTGAAAGGCTTTTTAATAAAGAAAGGCTGTAAACTCTTCAAGTTGTTGTGTTTTAGGATTTACTTTTAAGTTCATGGCTTCAAGAGTTGTTACACCAATTAAAACTTTATCAATTTGTTTACTGACCAAAACAGGCATTATTCTCTTTTTACCCATAATTTCAATCGTTGCATGTGCAAGTTCCAATTCTTCTATTCCTTTAGCTGTTAGAACTTTTGCTTTTTCACCAGTCTTAGAAAGATGTAATTCTTTTGAAATTTCTTCAGGAATTACGCTTAGTGTAGCTCTAGTATCTACAAGAGCATTGATTTTAATGGATTTAGTTTGTTGAATATCGCTTAGTACGACTTCTACTTCTATGTGTCCCATATTTTATTATAATATTATAATGTTAAACATATAATTAATACATAAGCAAAGTCCACTCTTTCAGCTTTCCTTCAATCGGATCTACTTGTAAGCCAAGAATTTCAAGTGTTGTTACGCCAATTAGAACTTTGTCGATGGTATCAGAAATCAATACAGGGATCATCTCATTTTTTCCTTCAAGTTCTAACCAAGCTCTTGAACGATCAAGCTTAATTTTTCCAACTCCAGTTTCTACGATATTACTTCCTGTTGTTTTCAATCCAAGTTCAGAAGCGATCTTTCTAGGTATAACTGTAAGAGTTGCTCCAGTATCAACGATTCCTTGAGTTTCTAAAATCTTGTTTAATGTCTCATCGGCTATTTTAACTTTAACGTATATATGGCCCATCTAATCAATATAAATTACTACTGATTATTATATCTAGTTTCATCTTAAAAACAAATAATTAGAAGGGGTCATCATGAAAAATATTGCTCTATTCTTTTGATATTTTAAGACTTTCTGTATATAAATAACTCATTCCTCGCTTAACTCATCTAATTTTTCTGGAGAAATTTCTTCTTTCCATTCTTTCTTTCCTATGAGTACTTTTAGCGGATTTCTAATTCTTTTAAATTTCCTTCTTAAAAGAATTTCATTATTGTTCAAAACAATAACTTCAAACTCTTCACCAGGCTTTAAGTCAATCTTCTCTCTAACTTCTTTGGGTATAGTTATTTGAAAATTAGTCGTAACTTTTGGCATATAAAGTATAAGTATGCGTAATATTTAGGTTTTTAGGATATTTTCTTAGCATGATTATACTATTGTTTAATTGATAATAATTCTTTGTGTCTCTAAGATAACTAAGCTTATTGCAGGCTATATTGATTTTAACATATTCGTGAGCAGGTTTAAAAATTATTAAACTTTAGATTAAAGACAAAATTTTAGTTAATAGTTCACGCGTCTTGTTCCAATATTCTTTGAAAGAAGCAAGGTCTTCGTCTTTGATTCCTTCATAAAACAATATGTGAAGTTGATATGCGTTATCATATAAATCTTTAAATAAATTGCGCAAATCACCAGACAAGTTGTTGTTTATGTAGCTTCTAATTTTTCTGTGATCCTAGTGAAATATAGGGATCTCGTTTTTTGCAGCGTGATATTTTACTAAAGCAGTAAAGCTACCCCAAATTTTTTCAGATGCTTCTTCATAATTTCCCTTATCGAATTCGCTTATTGCTTTTCTTAAGTACTTATCAAATAAAGCTTTGTAATGTTTAGTCCTTTGCGCGGGCGCAACGTCTAAATTTTTAATTTCTTCCATAACTTCTTTTTCCTCCCAACCTGTTGCTTTTGAGATCTCTTTTATCCAAGCTAAATTGTTTTTGCTCAATACTTTACTTGTTTTAAGATTGATGTGAATAGCATATATTTCTGGCCACTCAGCATTAACAATGTTTATTTGATTCTTTATGTTGGTATTCATATTATTTAACCTTTTTGTTCACTAATAAGAAATTTGTAATTTTTACCAACTCTTTTATATCATTACTTAAATCACCCACAATTTCCTTATCTAAGTTAATTGTTATGATTGCAATAGCTGAAGCCCAATAATTTAATATTTTTTCATCTTGGATTTTTTTATATACATGATATACTGCATTTTCTAACTCTTTCAGATTTAAGTCTCCTTTTTCTTTCAATAGTTTAGCTTCCTCTACGTTTAATGAATTTACGAGCATTTTTATCGCTTCTTCAGCAGCTTTATAGTATTTTTCTGAAGCTTGAACAAGATCTCCTTTCTTTAATAGCTCATCAGCTTCCTTTAAAAGCTTCTCGGGT
>JAVVGP010000016.1:0-14532 GCA_032249055.1 Thermoproteota archaeon
TTATTATTAAAATCTTCTAAGTATAAAATGCATTTGATTTTATTTTTAAGCAAAGCATTAATTATCTTTTCGTCGATTTTAACGCATTTTTTAATAAGAATTATGTTTTTTATATTCGTCTTATTAGCAATATCTTCCAATTCTTCATTTAATTCTAAAATAATCAATTTATTTTCAATTGCTTCCTTTATTTTATTTAATATTTCCTTCAAAAATTCTTTGTGGTAATCTCTTTCTAATTCGAGCTTCTTAATTTCATTATGCAAATTTCTTATTTGTTCCTTTAAAATTAAGATTTCTTTATTCTGTCTTATTTTTAGATAATTTTCTTCTTTGATTTTTTCGATTTCTTTTTTATATCTTCTTATTTCTTCTTCTTTATTATGGAGCTGTCTTAGCAGAAAATCTACGTTGTTTTCAAGTATTTTAATTTTCTTTTTTATATCATCAAGCGGTTTTTCTTCGTCAACTTTTATTTTAGGTCTACTTTCTTCAATAGTTTTTAATTTATTATTTATTTCTTCCTCAATCGCTTCTTTAATATTCTTGTTATACTTAATTACTTTTTCAAAAACATTGTCTGGATTTAAATCTAATCCTTGTTTATTTATTTCTTCTTTTATTGTTTTATAAATCGGATAAAACTTGTTATAAGCTATAATTGCTGAAGCTAATGCATCTCTTTTATGTGAATCTAGTTTTAGTTTTTCAATACCCCTATTTTCTAGAAAATTTTGCGAAATTTTCTTCTTCTCCTTTATTTCAAGATCTTTATCAGGTTTAAATATAATAGCTCCAAAGCTTGAGGCTAGTTTGCTTACCATCCAAGGAACTTCTGCTTTATCTGTGCTAACTATTATAGGTTTGCCTATTTTGATTATTAAATTCCTTAAATCTTCTATACCTGTATATTTGATTGATGTTAATTCTATAAGTTCGCCATCAAAATTCAAGAAAGCTAAACCTACCGTTAATCCTGGGTCATAACCTAATATTATTAATTGATTTGAAGGATTAAGGGTCTCTTTTGTAAAGATCTTTCTTTTAATTAAAGGAAAAACCTTTATTTGTATTCCGTATCCTTTGTATGGCTTTATTATTTTTCTTACTTTTTCTATATTTTCTTGAACAATAAATATTCCTCTTTTTTTATTATAAAAGAAATCATAAGGAATAGCATTGTTATTTAATATGTTTTTAATCGAATTTGTAACCTGAAGAATATTAGCATAAATGTTTCTTTTATAGCGATTTTCACTCATTCCTCCTCCTGAAGGTTCAATTTTCTTGCCAACAAGAATGATAGTTTCATTTTCATACAATTTTAATTTATATCCATATCCTTTCAAAGCCAATTTGGCAAGAATGATTGCCGTATCTTTTGGTGATAACTTTCCTCCTTTATATAAGTTTTCCTTTTTTGCTATTTTTATTAATTCTTCTTTTGGAGATGAAGGATTACCGGTTATTTGTATAATTTCGGTTTTAAGTGGTAAATGATAAATTAATCTTTTTAAATCTGTTTCATTTTCTACAAGTTCAAAAATATTATCAGTAGCTAATATTTTAGGTTTGATTTTTTTAATGTAAATAATTAAATCAAAAATTGTAGAATCTTCTTTAATATCTAAGACTTTTCCTTCGCTATCCAATAATGCAAAAGAATAAAGAGGTAATTCTGATTTTGAACCTGAATATCCTTTCTTTACATCGATACCTAAGACTGTTAATTTTTCTTCCATTAAACGATTAAAAATAAAAAAATAATGATTAAATTTTTATCGTTTTAATTCTTCATATAATAACTTAGGTATTTCATCAGGTTTATCTGCAACTTTTATTCCAACTTTATTAAGTGCCTCAATTTTTTCTTTTGCACCACCCATTCCCATTGATATAATTGCTCCTGCATGACCCATTCTTTTACCTTCAGGTGCAGATTTTCCTGCTATAAATGCTACTACAGGCTTCTTATTTCTTAAACTCGAATAATAAGTAGCAAATCTTTCTTCAAGATCTCCTCCTATTTCTCCTATTAAAACTACAGCATCTGTATCCTTATCTTTAAGGAACATTTCATAGATTTCTATAAAATCTGTACCTATTATAGCATCTCCTCCTATTCCGACTGCTGTACTTATTCCTAAATTGGCCTTTGATATTTTATATGCAATTTCATAAGTTAATGTTCCACTTCTAGAAATTATTCCAATTCTTCCTTCTTTAAATACATGAGCAGGCATTATTCCTACTTTAGAGTATGGTGGTGATATTACTCCTGGACAGTTAGGTCCAATTATAATTGCTCCTTTTAATCTAGCATAATTTATAAATTTAGCAGCATCATGCATTGGAATTCTTTCTGTAATAACAACTATTAATTTTATATTAGCTTCTATTGCTTCAAATATTGCATCTGCAGCAAAGCTTGCTGGCACAAATACTATTGAAGTATTAATTTCCGGAAATTTTTCTATAGCATCAAATACGCTATTAAAAACAGGAACTCCATGAACATATTGTCCTGCTTTTCCTGGAGTTACACCTGCAAGAATTTTTGTCCCATATTCTAACATTAATTTAGTATGAAAAGAACCTTGTTTTCCAGTTATCCCTTGAACTAAAACTTTAGTATTATTATCTATTAAGATAGCCATGTTAAGTTTTTACAACTTCTTTTGCGGCCTCTTCCATTTCATCATAAGTAAATATTCCAGCTTCATTAAGCATTTTTCTACCTATTTCCTCGTTAGTTCCTTTCATTCTAACAACAATTTTTTTATTGCTTTTAATTTCATTTAATGCTTTTATAATTCCTTTTGCTACTTCATCGCATCTTGTTATTCCGCCTAAAATATTAATAAATATACTTTTTGTTCTAGGATGCTTCAATTGAATAAGTAAAGCTTTATAAACAATTTCAGCATCTGCTCCTCCTCCAATATCTAGAAAATTCGCAGGTCTACCACCGTAATATTGTACTATATCCATTGTAGTCATTGTTAAACCAGCTCCATTACTTATTATGCCTATATCACCATCATGTTCAACATAACTAAAACCTGCTTCTCTTGCCATCATTTCAAATTCATTCAATTCTCTATCGATTCTTTCACCAAATTTATTTTGTCTATATAAAGCTGAATCATCGATAATAATCTTAGCATCTATAGCATAAATTTCATTATTATTAGTTATACCTAAGGGATTAATTTCTACTAATTCGCAATCATATTTTGTGAATATTTCATATAATGCATAAACTATATTTTTAATGTTTTTTAATGATAAGAAATCTTCAATTTTTCTTACCATAAAATCTTGTAAACCAAGCAAGGGATTCACATAGATTCTTAAAACTTTTCTTGGGTCTTCCTTAGCTATTTGTTCGATATCTATTCCTCCTTCTCTTGAAGCTAAAATTAGTGGCTTTCTTGCTGTTCTATCCATAATAATTGATAAGAATAATTCTTGTTTGATTTCAATATATTTAGAAACTATCACTTTACTAACTTTCTCTCCTTTTATAGTTAAGTTTAATATTGAATTTGTTACTTTTATTAATTCTTCTTCATTATTTGCAAATTTTATTCCTCCAGCTTTTCCTCTGCCGCCAACTAGAACTTGTGCTTTTACAACTACTGGAAAAGAAATTTCCTTAGCTATTTTTAATGCTTCTTCTACATTTGATGCTAAACCCCACTTAGGCACAGGGATCTTATATTCTTCAAATATTTGTTTAGCTTCGTATTCGTATAACTTCATAACTAAATAAATAATAATATTATTTATTTTATTAAATAAAAAAAGTAAACTTATGTGGATAGCATTAGATTATCATATACATTCATATTATTCTTATGATTCATTAAATGATCCTAAGGAAATATTAAGCATTGCTTTGAAAAAGAAAATCAAAGCTATCTCAATAACAGATCATAATACGCTGGCAGGTTCAAAATTATTAATGACTTATGATAGAAAATTCCCAAATATTATCAAAATAGAAGGAATTGAACTCTTTACCAATTTTGGTGATTTAATAATATTAGGTTTAACAGAAAGTCTAAAAACCAGAAATATGCTTGAAATTTTAGATTTAGCAAAATCTTATGATTTTATTACAATTTTACCTCATCCATATGTTAGGCATAATGTTGATAATGAAACTTTTTATGAAATAATAAAAAAAGTAGATATAATTGAAGCGTTTAATGCTCGTTCACCTGCATTTTTAAATGCTAGGGCATATAGGCTTGCCTCTAAGTTTAAAAAACCGTTCAGTGCAGGTAGCGATGCTCATATTTTAAGGGAAATAGGAAATGCTATTACATTCGTTTACTTAGAAGATTTCAATAAAGAAGCTTTAATCAAATCCTTAAAAAAAGGACTTTGCCGAGGTATTTTATTAAAAAAATCTAATTTTTTATATCGTATAACTACAGGATTGATTCAAATTGCAAAATTTAATTCGAAGAGGCTTTCGAAGAAAAGTATCTTTTAATTCAAGAAACGATCGAAAGATGCACTTTAGTCGAATAAAGCGTTAACTTCGCTAAAATTGTTACTTCTGAGAAATTTTAAAAATGAACAAAAAGATTTAGTCATACTTCTCAGGTATTGAGCTATGCTTTCTTACTCTCTTTAATCTTATGTTAGTTACACCGATTTCTCCTCAATCTTTAAAGTCAAATAATTGTTATTTATAAATTTTTATTTATGTTTAATTACTAAATTTACATACTTTTTTTATCTAAAGATTTTATTGTATAATTGTTAAAAATGGAAGTATACGATACTAAGTATTTGCAAGAAACACTTAGAAGTTCTTCTTTAATGTTAATATACATAATAGCATCAAACCTCTCAGGAATAATATACTTTGTTGTAGCAACCAGAATTTTATCAATGTTTGAAGTTGGTGCATTGCTTTTTGCAAGTGTTATTATTAATTTTTTTCCTATATTATTTGGCTTAGCTTTATCACAAGCTGCTGCTAAATTTTGTGCTGAGAATTTAAGGGGGGAACATAAAAGAGAAACTATAGAGATATCAAATTTAATATTTACTTTAGGATTAATTCTGTTTTTTCTTTCTTTAGTGATAGGATATTACTTTGTTTTTGTTATTACTTTACCATTATTACCTTCTTCAATTTTATTTTATTTTGTTCTGCTCGTAGCTATAGATGGTTCTTTAAATTTACTCTTATTTTTATTTTATGGATTACTTATTGGTAATTTAAAATTTTTCCCTGCAGTTCTCTCTCTTTCTTTAGCAAGTTCTTCAAGATTTATCATGGCAGCTTTTGTTATTTATTTTGGAGGAAAAATTCTTGACGTATTAAAATTTTGGATCATAGGAGACCTTCTTGGGATTATATCATTTATAATTTTTTCTAAAGGTATTATTTCGTTAAAATTTAAAGTAAATTTTATCCATACAAAACGCATACTTAGTTTTGCTTTACCTTTATATCTCTCTTTAATTCTTAATTATATTTTTCTTTACATTGATAGATATCAAGTAGTTTATTCTGTTAAGTTGGAAAATTTCTCTATATACGGAGCTGCTATGACTGCAAGCATGGTTTTTGTAAATATACCATTGCTTCTTTCAAACGCTCTTGTTCCTTATTTTTCCTATGCATACGTAAATAGGAAAGAGGAGTTTAACTTTCTTTTAATTTCTATATCAAGATTGGTATGTTTAACCTTTCTCCCCTTATTGGTTTTAATATCAATGTTAGCTGAACCTATAATTTATTTGTTTGCAGGAAGCAATTATGTAGAAGGTTGGTTCACTTTCTTTATAGTTACATTGATCGTTGCAATAAGTTTCCCTATAATAGGAATTTATGCTTTCTTTTTAGCTACAGGAAAAACTAAAGTTGTAATGTATTCATCACTTGTTTCTGTAACTATAGGTTTTGTTTTAATTTATTTGCTCACTTTTGAATATGGAACCTTTGGAGCATCCATAGGTAGAGGTTTAATGTTTGCTGCAAACTTTATTTTTTTAGCAGTTTGGCTATATTATAAAGAAAAAGTCGATTATGGGGTTTCTTATCATTTTAAAATATCTTTAATTACTTTTTTCTTATTCTTGCCAATTTTAATATTTAATACTATAATAAGAGCTTATTTTTATTATGGATCAATAGTTGTATTTTTATCCTTGTTGGCTTATTTATATTTTCTTAGAAGGTATAGTCTATTGGTTCAAGAGGATTTAAGAAGACTTTCCTTAATTTTACCTGATAATATTAATAAACGTTTAAATAACTTTTTTAATTTTCTTTTACTGAAAAAGAACAAGAATAAAAATTAATTTTCTTATAAAGAATTGTGAATAAAATTTCTGTTGTAATACCTACTTATAATGAAAGAGAAAATATAGAAACTTTACTTAGAATTTTAACCGTTGCTTTTAAGTTTAGCGAGATAATAATAGTTGATGATGGAAGTACAGATGGAACAATTGATGTTATTAAAAAATTTAAACTTTCTAATCCTAACATAATGCTAATAGAACGTGGAAGTAAAAAGGGTTTAGGTAGTGCTTTAAGAGAAGGATTTCTCTTTTCTAAATCAGACTATATAATAACAATGGATGCAGATCTTAGTCATAATCCTTATGAGATACCTAAATTTTTGTCAAAAATTGGGGAAGCTCATATAATAGTCGGTTCAAGACATTTAAAAGATTCAAAGATAATAGGCTGGAATGCTTATAGATACTTCATTCATACTGTTGCTAATTTATTGGGAAGAATACTATTGATGATAAATTGTTCAGATATAACTTCAGGTTTTAGATTGTATAAAAGAGGCCCCATATTGAATATTATAAAGTATACTAAAAGTAAAGGTTTTAGCTTTCAAATTGAAGTTTTATATATTGCAAAGAAACTAAATTACAAAATTTCTGAGGTTCCCATAACATTTATTAACCGTAAAAAAGGAAAATCCAAATTTAATGTGAGAGAAATTTTCGAATATTTAAAAACAATTTTTTTATTAATTAAAAGAAGTAAAGAAATTAAATGATTTCTGTTTCCCTCAAGAGCTTTTCTGCTGAATTATAACTAATTTCAGAATCACCTAATATAGTATATCTATCTTTTCTTAATTGGTTGGCCATCATTAATGCCTTAATTAAATATTTAGGTTCTATTCCTAATTCTTCTGCATTTGTTGGTAAACCTGCTTTCTTTAAAATGTTTTTAATTTTTATCCAATTCAGATTATGCAATTTGCTCATAATAATTGTACCAATACCACATTGCATGCCATGCATTGATGGTTTAAACCCTTCTCGTTCTGCTAACAAATCTAAAGCATGACTGAATAAATGTTCAGAACCGCTAGCTGGTCTTGTGCTTCCTGCAACACTTATTGCTATACCGCTTCCTATTAATGCTTTTATTATTATTGCTACAGCTTTTTCTTTATTCTTTACTATAACATCGATATTCTTTTCTATAATTTTTGCACTCATTAAAGCCATTGAAGCTGCATATTCACTATATTCTTCTCCTTTTAATAAATTAGCAAGCCTCCAGTCTCTAACAGCAGTTATCTTTGCCATTAAGTCTCCTATTCCTGCATAAATATATTCTGGAGGACTTTGTGCTATAATTGATGTATCTGCTACTATTGCTAAAGGAGGTTTCAGATTATATCCAAAATTATACTTTGACTTAAGTTTTAAATAAGCTAAAAAAGAAAAAGTTGGGGAGGAAATACCATCATGCGAAGAATTTGTAGGGTAACTTATATATGGTATATTCAAGATTGAGGATAAAATTTTTGTGCTATCGATAACTTTTCCTCCGCCAATACCGATTAGAAGTTTAACGTTATTTTCCTTTATTTTATTTTTCTTTTCTTCAAGATTTTTTATTAATTCATTAAAGTCTTCTATGTTTACATCTATTACTTCAATACCTTCATTTTCAATTTTAGGCTTTATTAAATCTAAGCCAATTTTTTTTGTAAAAGAAGAACCTGTAACTATTGCTATTCGACCTTTATGATATCCCATAGCATATAAGATATTAACAAGTTGGAATGTTATTAATGGACCAGTATAAACATATTTTGGAAGTTCTATTTTATTTATGCTCTATTTTTATCACCTTATAATTAAACTAGTTAAATTTTTATTAATTTAAACTGTTTGATTATAATGAGAGGAAAAAATAAGCTTTTATTTATTTTATTAGATGGAGCATCTGATGGTTTAAATTATCTAAAAACTTCTTTGGATGAAGCTAAAACTACAAATTTATCAAAAATTGCCAAAATTTCTAAAGGAGGATTGGTTTATACTATAGCTAAGGGAATTTCTCCTGAAAGTGATGCTGCAGCTTTATCTTTTCTAGGTTATAATCCTCTTGAAGTTCAAATAACAAGGGGTGTTTTGGAAGCTTTAGGAGCAGGATTAAAATTTAATGAAGGGGACTTAGCTTTAAGATGTAACTTTGCTACAGCAGTAGGCGATGAAATTTTGGATAGAAGAGTTGGAAGGTCTCTTTCAGATGAAGAAGCGAAAGAACTAGTTAATGAAATCGTCTCTAATGTTAATCTTAATTATGATTATGAATTAGTTCATACTGTAGGCCATAGATGCGTATTAGTAATAAGAAAAAAAGATAAGAATTTAGGTTCAAATATAAGCAATTTAGATCCTGCATATATTAGAAAAGGTACTATTGTTCATGCTGCAGCTATAATTGATAGAAAAATTAAGTTATGTGAAGCCTTTGATGAAGAATCTAAAATATCTGCTGAAATTGTAAATAAATTTTTTATCGAATCAAGGAAGGTTCTAGAAAATAGTAAAATAAATCTAGAGAGAAAGAAAAAAGGATTGTTACCTGCTAATATTTTACTGTTACGTGACGCAGGATCATCGATTCCAAAAGTACAAAAATTTGAAGAAAAGTATAAATTAAAAGCAGCAGCTATTGCAGAAATGCCTGTTGAAGTAGGTGTAGCCAAATTATTAGGTATAGATGCCTATAAAATAGAATATGTAAAAAGTCTTGAGATTTATAAAACTAAAGTTAATTTAACGTTAGACCTTCTTAATAAATACGATTTTGTTTATGTCCATATTAAAGGACCTGATGAACCTGCACATGATGGAAATTTTGAGTTGAAAGTTAAAGCTATTGAAGAAATAGATGAGTATTTCTTTGGGGAATTATTAAACAAGCTAGAATTAGATAAGATTTCAATTTTTATAAGTTGCGATCATTCAACACCTGTTTTCTTAAAATCTCATAGCGACGATCCTGTACCTTTTATATATTACAAGCCTGGTATAAAACCTGATAATATATCGAAGTTTACCGAAAAAGAATGCATTAAAGGATCCTTTGGTATTCTTGAACATGCATACGATATTCTAAACAAAATTTTATTTTAAATTCATCTAGTAACCTCAAAACTTTTAACTTCTTCTACGAGTTTTTTCAATGAAGGATATTCAAAGTGTTTCCTTATAGGTTCAAGTATTTCATTTAAGACTCTTGCAACATTTTTCTTTAAGTCTAAAGGATGCAAATTTCCGCTTATGTAATCTTTTTCTAGTTCATAATAAGAATAGTAAGTAATTTTTCCTCCATATTTTGCTTCTCTTTCTACTTCGAAGCTTTTTATTTTGTTAAATATTATATACTTAACAATTTCAAGAATTGGATTCATTTCAACTACTTTCTCAGGACACCATGCTTTAAGTATCTTTTTTTCTATTTCTTCTTCTGTATCATGAATAAATATTGCAGTCCAGGGTTTAGATTTGCTCATTTTATAAGCTTCTACTAGTTCAAACTTATCTTTAAATTCCTTTTTTGTAGGTTCTCCTAAACCCATAATTAAATGATGATGTAATAATATAGGTTTTTTCCAACCTAATTTAGGAAAAACTTCTCTGCATAGCACATGGACTTTTCTTTGATCCATTCCTCCATGTGCTATATCTTGACCTAGATATTTCACATCTACAGCTTGCATTGCAGGATAAATATATTGAGCAAAGCTAAGATTTTCTTTTTCGCTTCTACCCATTATAGATAAACATCTAGTTATTCGTGTTAAATTTACTTGTGTAGAGAATTTGATTAAGTCTTTCCAATATTCATTATTATTGTAATAAAATTGACTTCCTAAAACAATATTCACTCCCGGACAATAAAATTTGAAAGCCTCCTCATAATATTTAGAGGCTTTAATTATATTGTCCCAGTTTTCTCCTAATTTTTTATTTATATAGCTATGCCAGTCAGCTAAGTAAACCGTGCAATCTACGCCTGCTTTAATTAAATCATTAATTTTATCTCCGCATATTATTAATGTTCCAAGATGTAATAAACCTGAAATCTCAAAACCTATGTAATGTTTAAGTCTCTCACCTGTTTTTAATTTCTCCTTTAATTCTTCCTCTGTTATTATTTCTTCAGTAGGAGATTTTTTAAATAACTCAATCTTTGTTTCAATATCCATCTAACAAAAATTAAAGGTTATTACCTAAAAAGTCTTACCTTCTAGCCAATTATTCATTTTTGGACAAGTTGTAGGATCCAAATTCTTATCTTCGCCGCATATATTGATATCTGGGCATGTAAAGCAAACTACATCAAAGATTTCATCCAAGGGAAGAATTTTAATTTTAGGGGTAGCTAAACTTAAAAAATAAACTTTTTTTCCATTAATATATTTTGTTTCCCTTTCAATTTTCCCTTCTCTTATTAATTTAAGTAAAATACGTGTACCAATTTCGCTTTTCAATTTAAGTTTTTTCCATAATTGCTTTTGTGAAATAGATTTTTCTTTTCTTATTTTTTCTAAAATTTTTTCGCGTATTTTATTCTCATCTATTTTTTTTATTTTTTTCACAATATAATCTCTACATCTAACCTCTTAATAAGTTCTTTACATCTATTCCTTAAGGTTACTTCAGAAATTTGTGTATAATTTGCTATTTCTTTTTGTGTTTTCTTATTATTTGTCATTATACATGCTAAGTAGACAGCGGCAGAAGCTAAGCTTTTAGGAGACTTTCCTGAAGCGATTCCAGTTTTCATTGCTGCATCTAAGATTTTAATAGCCAAGGTCTCTATTTTATAATCAAGATTTAAAGCTTTAGCTATTTTTTCAATATAAATTTTAGGATTATTTAATTTAATTTTAGAAATCAAATCCTTTTCATTTTTAATTATTTCCAAAACTAAACTGTAACATTTTGATATTTCTTTTTTATCAATTTTTAACATATCCGTAATTTCCTTAATTGTGATTGGAAAATCATGGATTTTATAAGCAAAATATAGAGTAACACCTAATGTTCCTTTAATCGATTTTCCTTTTATTAAACTATTTTTAGTAACCTTTCTGTAAAGAATTGCGCAAGTCTCAATTACTTCTTTAGGTATATTATATTGAGAAGAAATCCTATCCAAAATCTCAAATGAAGTGTATAGCCTTCTTTCCTCACTTGTTAAAATTTTTGTTCTTTTCTGAAGCGTATTAAAACTATTTTCTGCTATTTCTGAACCAACTCCTTTATCATGTAAAGCAAAGGTAATGGGAGCACCTGTTCTTGCTTTTTGGTTTTTATCTTCAAAAAAAATTCTCCATTCTCTTCCAAAATCTATGCTTTTTTTCTCTATAACAGTTCCACAATTTTTACATACATATGAACCAGTTAAAGTATCTATAATTACTTCTGAATTTTTACAAATATTACACCGAAGATCAGGCGGTAAAATATTTATCATTTTATATAAACCTTCTTGCCAATAAAACGTTCCAAATTCTCTTTTTTATACGGTTTTACTGAAATAAATGGGCTACTTACAGGACCCATTATATCTATAACTATTCCAATAGCTTCTTTATCTTCGCTAAATACTTCAGAATTTAATTTAGGTATATCTTCTGCTTTGATTATTATTTTTTTACTTTTGCTTATATGCGATACAGTACCAACAAGTTTCATAAGAAGTGTAAATATTTCTATTGCCTTTAAGTATAAAAACCTTTTGTTTTGAAGGAAAGTTGTTAAATAATGATTACCTAACTTTTCTCAAATCTTTAATCGTTATGGCTAATTTTCTTAAAAGTTCTGTTTTCTTTTCTTTTTTAGGATAAATTATAACGCAGCCTTTTTCCCACCAACTTTTAGGATAAGATTTTTCTTGAATTATTTCTGCTTTATATCCTAATTTTTCTGCAGCCAATAAAATTTCTGATAGTTTAACTTTCTCTATTGATAATCTTAAGTTAACCCTCCTTCCCTCTTTCCTTTTTTTAGAAGCATCAAGGTAAGCTGGCCAAATTACATAATAATCCCGTTTTTTTCTCATTTAGTAATTAACTTTGCATTTATTATTCCGTCTTGGCCTGGTCTAGAAGTTACAATAGCTTCACCTAATTTTGTTCTTATAATTGCTCCTTTTGTAATGATTTTTCTTCTATCATAATCTACATTTGCAGGATTCTTTATTACATCTAAAATTTCTACCCTTTGTACTTTGCCTGTTTTCGGATCCAAAACATTAGCAAATTTTTCTTTTAATAATTTAATTTTATAATTTCCCCCATAGACTCTCTCTTTTTTTATTTCTCTTTCTCCAATTGTGGTTAAAACAGGAAATCCTCCCAGTTCATATCTTCGAGTCTTTCTACTGCTACTTTTTTTACCTCCTGAAGGTTTAACTAAATCATTTGAATGCTTTATAACCATTTAATAATAAGACTTAAATTTGAAATATAAAAAAATTATGCCTCGGCCGGGATTTGAACCCGGGATCTTAGGCTTGAGAGGCCTACATTCTTAACCAGGCTAAACTACCGAGGCATCAATATTAAATATTGACAATTTTTAAAATTAACTTTTAACTTTTATGCCCCCGCCGGGATTTGAACCCGGGATCTTTGGCTCGAAAGGCCAACATTCTTATCCGGGCTAAACTACGGGGGCTTACTACACTATTTAATTTAATGATACTCATTTAATTTTTTTAATTTATAAATTATCACAAAGAAATGAAAGTCTTATCATTTACGGTATAAGTGTAAAGAATTAGTTGTACTATTTAAAATCAAATAATGTCATTTCTTTTTTATATTTCTTAATAGCGCTATTTGCTTTATCCAAAATTTCTTTTAATTTATCTCGTAACATTTTTTTAGCTTCTTCATATCTTACCCACTTATATTCAAGATGTTCTTTAGAAATATTAACTTTTTGATTTAAACATTCAGCTAAAAAGAATGTTACTTCTTTATTTATTAATTCACCATTTCTTTTATAATAATAATTAATTTTTTCTATGAAATTATTAATAATTCGAATGTCTCTAATTCCTGTTTCCTCCCATAATTCTCTTTTAGCTGCTTCTAAAGGGTTTTTATCTTTTTCTTCAATTAAACCCTTAGGGAATTCCCAGTATTCACTTTTAAATTTTGCTCGTAATAATAAATAAAAAATTTCGCTATTCTCTTTTTTGAATACTATAATGCCTGCAGACTTTTCTTTTCTCATATCATGACTACCCCTCCATCTGCAATTATTGTTTGTCCTGTAACGAAAGAAAAGCTTTCGCTTATTAAGGAAGATATAAGTTTGGCTATTTCAATAGGTTCTCCCCATCTTTTTAATGAGGTTTCAAGAGCAAGCCTTTTTCTCTCTTTTTTTGATAATATATAATATGTTGATCTCGTTTTTATACTCCCTAAAGCTATTGTATAAGCTCTAATATTATATTCTCCATATTGAATAGCTATATTCTTAGTTAATATTATGTTTAAGGATTTAGCTAATGAATAGACAGTACCTTCCAAGTCTCCGCTTATAGCAGGTATTGAAGAGACATTAACAATTACTCCTTTTTTTTGTTTCATCATTATAGGAAGACATTCTTTTACTAATCTAAATGTACCAAAGAAATCAACATTCATTACTTGATTTATTTCCTCTTCCTCTATTTCATGAACTTTTTTCTTCCATAATTTTAAATCTAACGGATATCCAGCTAAGTTAATCAAATAATCTATTCTTCCAAATTTATCCATTATATTTTTTACAGCATTCTTAATGCTTTCTTTAATTGTCAGATCAGTTAAAATAGGTAGAACTTGAACTTTTGTTTCTTTTTCTATTTTATTAGCTATTTGTTTACAAACCTTATAGGATCTGGCTAATAAAGCAAGATTTATTCCTTTTTTTGCAAGTTCAAAAGCAGTTATTCTTCCTATACCTTTTGAGGCTCCTGAAATTACTGCAACATCATTCATGGAATAAGTTCATCTATAGTATATTTTTCTATAAGTATTTTATAAGGAATTGTAAACCATACAGCAAACTTATACTGAGCTAAGTCAATTCCGTTAAATTTCACAAATTTAAATTCCGATATTTCATCTGAATTCATCTCAATTGGGCCATCATATTTGCAAGTAAAAACAACACAATGTTCATTCTCAACATCGTTCTCTCCTTCTCCCTTAGCTTTGTAGTTAA
>JAVVGP010000017.1:0-14357 GCA_032249055.1 Thermoproteota archaeon
TTACAATTCAACCTTCATTTAGAGCAGAAAAATCAAGAACAAGAAAGCATTTAACGGAATTCTGGCATATAGAAGCCGAAGTAGCTTTTGCAACACATGATGATATAATGAATATAGAAGAGGAACTTATTTACTACATAGTATCCAAAGTAATTGATGAAAGAAAAAAAGAACTTGAAATTTTAAATAGAAATATTGAAAAACCAAAAAGACCTTTTCTAAGAATAAGCTACGTTGATGCGATAAAATTATTAAATGAAAAAGGAATACCAATTCAATTTGGAGATGATATAACTACAGAAGCAGAAAAAGCTTTATCTAAAATGATTGATAGGCCAGCTTTCATAATGTATTTTCCAAAAACTGCAAGAGCTTTCTATCATATGCCTCATCCTGAAGATAATAGGTTAACCTTAAGTTCTGATTTATATGTTCCAGGTGAAGGAGAAATTACTACAGGAGGACAAAGGATTCATGATTTGAATTTATTAATTGAAAGAATTAAAGAAAATAATTTGAATCCTTCGGATTATGAGTGGTATTTAGATCTTAGAAGATATGGAAGCGTTCCACATTCAGGTTTTGGTTTAGGGGTTGAAAGGCTTGTAAAATGGATAACTGGAGTTTCTCATATAAGAGAAACTATTCCTTTTCCACGAACTCCTGCAAGAATTTATCCATAATTTTATCAATTTTTAAAAAGTTTTTACCATAAAATTTTTTGAAAATTTTTAGTCAAATTTTTTCTTTTCCATCAAATATTTCTATTTATTAGTCCAAAAGTGAAATTTTATCAATCATGTCACAAGAATTTGTCAGAAGGTGGGATTATGAAAGAAAAGAAGGTCTTGGAGAAAAAATAAAAGAAGTATTCTATCCTTCGCAATCTTTAAAGTCTAGAATTGAATATGTTAACCGTTTGTTAGAAATTCAGAAGAATAAATTAGAACAACTATATACCAGATTGCATGAAAGAGATAGAAGGCTATTTGAATATGTTGTAAATTATTATCTAAAGCATGATTTGAATAGAGCTAATGTTTATGCCAATGAGATCGCTAATATAAGAAGATTAGCAAGAGTTGTGATGCAAAGTAAGCTTGCACTGGAAGCTATTAAATTAAGGTTAGATACAGTAAAGGACATGGGAGATATTACTGTTGCCATGTTACCTGCTGCAAAAATAATTAAAGAAGTTAAATCCAAATTGGTCAGTATAATGCCTGAAGCTGAAAATGAATTAACAGAGATACAAAACGCTATTACAGGAATATTGACCGAAGTTGGTCATGCACCAACTTCACAATTTACTTTTGAAACTTATTCAGATGAAGCTGAAAAAATAATGAATGAAGCAAAAGTTATGGCTGAAAGAAAACTTAAAGAAGCATTTGTAGAAATTCCTTCAACTCAGATGGAAAAGGAGAAAGAATCTCTAAGTGTAAAGTAACATGAAGTCTAGTGAAGCAGTTAAATATTTAGGACAATTCGTTTTAAACGAATATAACGAAAATATAGGCATAGTTATAGGATACGTTTGCAATGGACTAGGTGATGTTATAAGTTTTATAGTAAGTTTGGCAGGAGAGATTAATGAGATTCCAATGGATCGCTTTGTGATTTCTGGTACACGCATTGTTTACTTATCGTCTATTTCTTATGAATTTAAAAATTTAATTGAAAAACTTAAAGCTGTGAATTTGAGAATTAATTCTTTAAATAAATTAAATTCAGATAACGATATAAATAAAGAAGCTTGGGAACGGTTTAAATTAAAAGTAGAAACAGTTTATAAAGAAGTTATTAATGAATTCAATGAGTTAAAAAAAAGAGTTAATTCAAGAATTCAAGAATTGAAAAATAAAGAAAAAGTTTTAGATGAAGCGTTAATTGAACTTAAAATGAACTATATTGAAAATGCTATAAGTAAAGAAAATTACGAAAGTTCGCTTAGAATGATATTAAATGCTAAACAGAGAATAATTAACGAATTAGATCAATTAAACAAAATACAAAATTATATTTTAAGCAGCGAAAATACGGATGTGATTGAAGTTAAGGTTATACAATAAATGTATGAATATTTTAAAAAGGAGTTTAAGCATAAAAGAAAAAATAATAACCGCATTAGATTTATTAAAGAAATATCATAGCAGACTATTAAATTTAAAAACTAGGTTAAAGCATAGGGAGAAAGAACTGTTTGAAAAAACTATTCTTGCTAAACAAACAGGAAAGGAAGACTTAGCTTTAATTTTTGCAAATGAAGTTTCTCATATAAGGAAATTACAGAATAGTTTAGAATTATTACTAATTCATCTTGAACAGTTAATAATAAGGCTTCAAACCACAATAGAATTAGGCGAATTTATACAGCTTTTGGCAACATCGAGAAGCTTAATAAATTCAGTACAAAAAGATGTAAAGAATATTTCGCCTGAGTTAGCTAGTGTTTTAGATGATATATCTAAAGAAATAGAAATTGTTAACACAAATTACTATCCTGAGTCAGAATTTAACTTCGCATCAACATCAGATGAGGTTGACCAAATAATTAATGAAGCTGCTAAAGAAGCCGCTAAACGTATTAAAAGTATTACTGAAAATATACCTGCCTCCAAAGAAAAGCTTCCTATCAAATATAGTGAAATATTAGAAGCTGAAGGATACGGGGAAGTTATTTTAAATTCAGATAGATTTAATAAAAATTTGGAAGATAAGCTGTTAAGATATATCATAGAAAATCAAGGAAAAATAAGCTTGAAAGAATGTGCAGAAAAGTTTGGAGTAGCAAAGGAAGATATAAGGGAGGCTTTGATAAACTTAAGTAAACAAGGTAAAATACAGTTCAAAAACGATTAACCATGCATTACTTAAGATTACCAGAACAATTACAGCAACAAGCATCAAATCTAATAAATGAAGCTAAAACTCTTGAACTTCAAGGAAACTATTTAGCTGCAATAGAAAAGTATAAAAATGTTATTGAAATATTAACGAAACTTATAGAATTATATCCGGATTATAAATTAAATCAAGCTTATGTTGAAGTTATAGGTAAATGTCAAGCAAAAATTAAGGAGCTTCAGAGCTATTTAAGTAGACAACAATTTGATGTTTCGTTTAACCCATGGATTACTCAAAAGCCAAATGTAAAATGGGAAGATGTGATAGGATTAGAAGAAGCTAAAAATGCAATATTAGAATCAATAATCTATCCTGCGAAAAGACCTGATTTATATCCCTTAGGTTGGCCTAGAAATGTTCTATTATTTGGACCTCCAGGTTGTGGTAAAACTTATTTCTGTGCAGCAATAGCTAACGAATTAGATGCAGTATTATTTGAAGTAGATGCTCCGTCTATTTTTTCTAAATGGTTAGGCGAATCTGAGAAAAATGTTGAAAGACTTTTCAATCTTGCAAGAAAAATGGAGCAAGAGAATAAAGTAGTTATGATATTTATTGATGAAGTAGATTCGATATTTGGTTTTCGTGCAACAGAAGTTGGAGGAGAAGCAAGGGTAAAAAATCAATTTTTAAAGGAAATGGAAGGGCTTAAAAATATAAGTATGAATAGAAAGATTTATATTTTTGCAGCTACGAACAAGCCTTGGTTACTTGAACCTGGTTTTCTACGAAGATTTCACTTAAGACTATACATTCCTCCTCCAAATCTAAATGAAAGAAAAAGATTATTTATTAAGTATTCTTCTCCTTTGAATCCTTCTCCTGATGTAGATTTTGAAAAATTAGCAGAGTTAACCGAGAATTTTAGTTCAAGTGATATAAAGGAGATTTGTATTAGGGTTCAGAATTCTTTAGCTAGAGAAATAATAGAAAAAGGTTATAATATTACAAATTTAAGAAGGCCACATATGAATGATTTCCTTAAAATAATCAGTAATTTTAAACCAAGCATATCTCCTGAACTTATAAGAAAATACGAAGAGTGGAGTAGACAGTACAAATCTATATAACTTTTCTATTTATTTTTAGGTTCCTTTTTTGATTATCCAAAAGGACTTGCTTTTTTATAGTTACTAAATTTCGTTTTATTTAAAAATTTGCTTAATAAAATTTAAAGAGAGTTTCTTGGTTAAAAAGTGCTGTTTAAAAATTCTAAAAAAGGATTTAATTTTTATTAAAAGATGATTTAATTATTATTTCACTATTATTGGAAAAAATAGTTAAAACCAAACATATTTACCGGTTTGTTTCATTTATTTGAAGAATTTTTATTCTCAATTTTTGATTAAAATTTTACAATAGAAATAAGACCATGGCATTTATTTTAGAATTAAAATCCTTTTCATGTATGTAATAAAATGTGCGGTATGCAATTTTAAATTTTACAACGATGATGAGGAACTTATAGCTCCCGTGGAAATATTGCGAAGATATTCATTTAGGTGTCCAAGTTGTCTTAAAAAACTTAACTTTGATTCGAGGAATATTATAATAAGCGTAGCAAATTTAAACAAATCTGAAAGGAAATCAAGAAGTTTAACTAGTGACTTCATTAGTAAAACAATAAAGAGAAAAGAATTGTAAGAATTTAAAAATAATTTAAAAAGCCATTTTTATTTATCAATATTGATGAAAATAATCTACAGATCATTATGTCCTGCTGATAACTCTGATATTGATTCGTTAAGACTAGAAAGTGGTAGGCTTTGTGAATTATGCGAAACCAAGATAAAAGGATTAAAAGCAAAAGAAATCATTGATTTTTTTCCAAAAGATTCTTTATATTATGAATTTAAATTCATAGAAATAAATAAAAAAGAATTTATTAAATTCTGTAATAAAGTAATAGGAAAACCTTATGCTGCACAATTGAATTGGTTTACAAAAGCTATTTTAAGCGAAAGTTTCGCGATAACTGTTCCAACAGGATTAGGCAAAACTACTTTCGGAATTTTATACATATTATACTTGTATTATGGTAAATTAACTAATATTCTTAAAAATAGAAAGGTAGAACATTGCTTCTTTATAGCCCCTACAAAGTTACTTGTTCAGCAAACCTATGAGAGATTTATTGAATTTTCAAAGAAAGCAGGACTAGAATTAAGAATAATTCATTCAAACGAGAGAGATAAAAAAGCTTTAAAGCAGAAATTAAAAGAAAAGGAATTTGATATAGCTATTCTTACGCCATCTTTCTTATTAAAGAATAAGGAATTATTTACTTCGAATGAATTTTTAGGAATTGCAAGCGTTATTTTCGTAGATGATGTAGATGCTTTACTTAAGAGATCTAAAAGCATAGATATCATTCTCCATATGTTAGGATTTGATAATAATACTATACTAAAAGAAGTCAAAAAATTGGTTAGGAAACCTATTAAAGATGTGACAGCAGAAGAAAGAAAGGCCTTACTAGAGGAAATAAATAAATATAAGGAAAACAAAGAAATAGGACAACTAATATTTTCAAGTGCTACTACGCGAGTATTCACTTCTCGAATAAGACTCTTACGATATCTTTTAAATTTCGAACCAGGCTCATCGTTGGAATTATTTAGAAAAGTTTATGATGTATATATCAATTCAGATGATATAATAAAGGATACAATAAAGTGGGTTAAAAAGCTTGGTAAGGGAGGTCTCATATTTATACCTTTAGATAAAGGAAAAAAATTTCTAGATAAATTATATAAAAAGTTAAAGAAAGAAGGAATAAATTGTGAAATTGTTACTTCTTCTAAAGGTAAGGATTATTTAAAAATAATAGAGAAATTTAAAAATGAAGAAATTGATATTCTGATAGGCTATGCAATTTTCTATGGTCCGCTTGTTAGAGGCATAGATTTACCAGCTGTGATAAAATATGCAATATTTGCAGGAATACCTAAGTTTAAATTAAAAGCGGGCGAAGAGGAAATAAAATACAATCCTTTAAGAATGTTATGGCTTGCTTCATTAATTTTAACAGTAATAGAGGATCCAAATTCAAGACTTGAAATACTTAATATTTCAAATAAAATAAGTAAAATAATACAAAAATATACACCTGAAGAACTGAAATTTTTAATAAGCACTAGGCAAATATCCAGTATTGCTCTTTTGCAAGAATATTTGAGTATGCTATATAATAAATTAAATCAATATTTACAGAATGAAGCTTTCATTAAAAAGTTAGAAGAAAAAGCCCATATTTCAATAGTTAATGAAAATAATTCAAGATACTTTATTTTTGCCGATTCCTTAACATATATTCAAGCTTCTGGAAGAACTAGCAGAATGTTTTTTGGCGGAATAACTACTGGCTTATCAATACTCCTTATAGATGATGAGAAAGTTTTCCAAGGACTAGATTACCAGTTGCAGCGAAAATATGAAAATTTTGTTTGGTTAAAGGAAAAGGAATTTGAAGAAAAATTTAAAGAAATAATTAATAAAATAAACTTAGAAAGACTTGCTATAAAGGAAAGAAATATAAGATACATTTCAACAGAAATTAAAAAAATTAAGAATGCATTATTAATTGTTGAATCTCCTACAAAAGCAAAAACAATTTCTTATTTCTTTGGAAAACCTGCAGTAAGATTAATCAACGGAATTCCTGTTTATGAATGTGTTACTGGCGAATATATTCTAAACATAATTCCTACGTTAGGACATATTTTTGATTTGGTTTATACTCATGATGAACAGAATGAAATTTTTTATGGTATTAAAAAAGAAAACCATCATTTTGTACCGATATATACTACTATAAAAAGATGTAGAGATTGTGGACATAGTTTTACTGAAGATACTAAAGAAATTGGTGTGAAAGAAGGAAATGAAAAAGTTCTTAAATGTCCAAAGTGTGGTTCAACGAATATTTTTGATTCAATAAATATAGTTAAAGCTATAAGAAAGCTTGCTATGGAAGCAGATTTAATAATACTTGCAACAGACCCAGATTCTGAGGGTGAAAAAATAGCCTATGATGTTTATCTTTCATTGAAACCTTTACTTGTTAAAAAAGAAATAAAAAGAATGGAACTTCATGAAATTACATTTAAAGCTTTCAATAAAGGTCTAGAAAACTTAAAAGATATCAACATTAATATGGTTTATGCTCAAATTTTAAGAAGAATTGGGGATAGATGGGTAGGATTTTCAATAAGTTCAATTTTACAAAATATACTTGGTAAAAGGACTTTGGGTGCAGGCCGTGTGCAAACCCCAGTTTTAAATTGGATTATAATTAAATATAATGATGCATCTAAAACAAAAGATAAGTATATTTTTATTAAAACTAAAGTAAATGATGCAATTCAAGGTCCTAACTTGAAAATTAAAGTAAACCAAGAATGGGAACCGTTTATAAATTTAATTAAAAAAGAAATTAAAAGAAAAGGAACAATTAATGTAAAGGAAGAATCGGTAAAAGAAGAAGAAATTCTTCCCCCTAAACCTTTAAATACTTCTGATATGCTCATCAAAGCTGCAAATAAGCTAAAAATTACGGTGGAACAAGTAATGAAATTGGCACAAGACCTTTTCGAATCTGGTTTAATTACTTATCATAGGACTGATAGTCATTACATAAGTGATGTTGGTTTCAAAATTGCTCAGCAATATTTAGAACAAAAAGGAATGCAAAATCTTTTCGTTAAAAAGCAATATGACAAACCTGGTACTCATGAATGCATAAGACCTACTAGACCTTTGGATAGAAACGAATTAGAAAACCTGGTTTCAACTGGTCAATTAAACTTACCAACTCAATTAACTCCCTTGCATTATAAACTCTATGATTTAATATTTAATACATTTATTGCTTCGCAAATGAAACCTGCTAAAGTAGTTAAGAAGGAATTACAGTTTGAAGATATCAATATATCTACTGAAGAAGGTAGCATAAGTATTAAAATAGAAAAAGTTGAAGGTATAATTGAATATGAAAAAGAAAGTTTCGCTAAAGTCCTTCCTTTGCAAGTTAATGAAGTTTTAAGTAAACTTGGTATTGGTAGTCAATTGAAAATTGATAAAATTACTAAAGTTACTTTAAAGCCTAAGCTATATACAGAAGATGAAATAATAAATAGAATGAAAGAAGAAAATATCGGAAGGCCTTCGACATATGCAATTACTATACAAAAATTAAAAGAGCATGGATATGTTATTTCTTCGAAAAAGAAGAAGGCATTGATTCCAACCAACCTAGGTATTAGTGTAATGGATATTATTCAAAAGAAGTTTGACTGGCTTGCCAATGTTGAGCTTACAAGGAAGTTTGAGGAAGCAATGGATGAAATAGAGAAAGGTTTAGGAAGTGAAGGAGAGATTATGAAAAGGATCAATGAATTCTTTAACGAATACTATTTAAAAATAAAGAACAAAAATGTAGCGAATCAGAAATGGTAGTAGTTATATTAGCTGGTGGTGAAGGAACAAGATTAAGACCTTTAACTATTACTAAACCTAAACCTTTAATTAAGATTCTTAATATTCCAGTTCTTACCTATACTTTTGAAAATTTAAAGAAATTAGGTATAAAGGAAGCATGCTTAACTTTACATTATCAAGCAAATAAAATTATATCAACATATGGTTCAGAATATAAAGGAATAGAATTAAAATAT
Organism: Thermoproteota archaeon; assembly: GCA_032249055.1. Classification (GTDB taxonomy): domain Archaea; phylum Thermoproteota; class Thermoprotei; order Gearchaeales; family Gearchaeaceae; genus SCGC-AAA471-B05. Next base: position 8,583 of record JAVVGP010000017.1, read on the forward strand.
TCAATTGAAGATAGACCATTAGGGACCGCAGGAAGTGTTAACTTTGCTGTAGGGGATTTTCATGAAAGGACTCTTGTAGTGAGTGGTGATTTATTAACAGATTTTAATTTAAAGGAAATTTTAGAATTTCATTCTAAAAAAGGTTCGATTTTTACCATAGGTGCAATTACGGTAAAAAATCCATATCAGTTTGGAATAATAAAGATGGATGAGGAAGGAAAAGTTGTCAGGTTTTTGGAAAAGCCTTCTCCTGCAGAAGTTTTTAGTAACATAATAAATGCAGGAATATATGTAATTGAACCTGAAGTTTTTAAATATGTTCCTAAAGGAATTGAGTTCGATTTTAGCAAAGACCTTATACCAATTTTACTATCAAAGAACGAACCCGTATACGCATTTGAATTTAAGGGCTATTGGCGAGATATTGGAACTTTAGAACAATATTTGGAAGCAAATAGAGAATTGCTACAAGGTTATTCTAAGAATTTATTAGATATTGCTTTAAGTTTGCAGGAAATTAAAAAAGAAAAATATATTGAACCTAACTTTATTCATTCATCTTCTTTAATTTATCCTAAAGTTAAAATAGGTCCTTATGTTATAGTGGATGCTGATGCTGTAATTAAAGATGGAAGTATTATATCCTTTAGCATTATAGGAAAATCAGCATATATTGGAGAAAGATGTGTTATTTCTTCAAGTATAATAGGAGACGATGTAAAATTGAAGGGTGGAACTATAATTTTTGATGGCTGTGCTATAGGGGATAATACTATAATCGGAAAAGGTGTAGAAATAAGATCTTATGTTAAAGTATGGCCAAATAAAGTTATTGAGGATAATTTAATAATATCATCAGATATAATAACTGGAGTTAGATATGTTAAAAGAATCTTTATTGGAGGTTTGGCTAGCTTTATACCTAATTTAGAACTTACCCCTGAACTTTCATCAAAGATAGGTAAAGCATTATCTTCTTTAGCACCAATTGGCTCTAATATATTTGTTGGAAGGGACAATCATTTATATTCTAAAATTGTTGAACAATCGTTAACCTCAGGTATATTAGCTAGCGGTTGCAATGTAGTTAATACTAGAATTATTACATCAAATATTGCTAGGGCTGTTATTAAGAACTTAAAAGCTAATCTAGGTGTGTTTATATCAGAACATCCTAAAGATGAAAACGTTATAACTCTTCAAGCATTTGATGGTAACGGGGCAAATTTAGATTATAAGACTGAGAAAAAACTTGAAGAATGCATTCAAAGAGAAGATTTTCGAACAATAGATTATAAAAATATAGGTGATATTTCATTTTATTCATTAGTTTTTGATTCTTATTATTCAGAATTAATTAAAATTTTTGATCCTTCTTATATTGATAATTATGTTCAATTTGCATTAGATATAAACGGTTGTTTTTTGGAAGATATTATAAATTTAATATTAAAAAATTATAAAATAACTAATTTCTTTATTTTTAATTCAAATTATAAAAGAATAAATGAAGAAAATTTAATTTCTATTTCAAATAATTTTAAAAATTTGAAGATAAACTTTGGCTTTACTTTTGATAAAAATTTAGTTTATTATTCTGTAATAGCAAATAATGGCTACATATTAAGTCCATTTCAAAATTTTCTCCTTCAAATATTTTGCAGTATTGAGAACAATTTTAAAATTGTAAATATACCTCCTTACATTCCTAATTCACTGATTGATTATATTGAAAAATTGGGCTTAAAAGTTAAAATATTTCCTTTGAATTTCAGAGATTTCAGCAGATCTTTAATTGAGAGTAAAAGTATAGCTGTTGATTGCGAAAATAGATTTGGATCAAATCCTATAGCAGGTCCTGATTCAATTATTGCGTTTTTCAATCTGCTTTTCTTTGTTTCAAAGAAAAATAAACCAGTTTCAAGTATTATTAAAGAGTTCCCTGAATATTATATAACCAATGATACGTTGGAATGTTCATCAGAAGAAATAATAAACGTTTTTGAGAACTTGAAATCTACTAACGAAATGAAAGTGTATCCATATTATAACGGGCTAATTATCGAATTTAGCGAAGCAAATTGTTTTATTCAACCCTCACAATATTTTTTAGGTATTGATATTTACTCGGTTTCAAAAACATATGAAAAATCTTTAAAGCATTTGATGATCTTAAAAAAACTTATTCAATCTTTAATGAAACGTTTTAAATCTTAAAAAATAGATTAATTTTTTAGATTTGGTATTTTATATGATAATTAGCCGATGAAATAATTTACTTATCTGATATTAATGAGGAATCCCAGGGGTATATGAGGCTTTCTAATTTTATAGCCAAATTATCTAAGCTTATATAATCTTTAACTTTTGAATTGAAATTTATTGGTCAAAAATTTCCACTGCAAATTTATAAAGCCAAAAAACTTTTAATATTAAAACTAAATGGGACAAAAAGTCCTTCAAATAATAAAACCAATAAAAGTTTATGTTGCTCCTTCTAAGATTTGTAGTGGTTTAGGCATTTTTGCCAAAAAAGAGATAAAGAAGAACGAAATAATATTTAAATTTGAAGGAAAAATTGTTTATCAAGATTATACTAACATAAGCATGCCTTATGCATTACAATTGGATTTTAATAAATATTTACTTCCAGAAGGAAATTATAAATATATTAATCATTCTTGTTCTCCTAATTCTTATGTAAAATTAATTAACGATGAACTTTATTTGATAGCATGTAAAAATATTAAAAAAGATGAAGAAATAACATACAATTATAATACAAGCGAATTTGATATGGGAGTAGATGCTTTTGAATGTTTATGTAAAAGTCCAAATTGCTATAAAGTAATTAAAGGCTTTAAATATCTTCCTCTTGATGAAAAAATAAAATTGAAGCCTTACTTATTACCTTATTTAAAAAGGTATCTTTCAGAAGAAATTAAAAATAAAAATTATTAGAAAAATAAATTTTTACTTTTTCATTTCTTTTTTATGGAAGCAAAAAAGTATAAAGAATGTAGTATCGTTATAAAGATAGGAGATTTGTTAGAAGAAGAAGCCGAAGCTATAGTAAATCCTGCCAATTCTCTTATGATCATGGGTGGCGGTGTGGCAGGAATAATAAAAAAGAAAGGAGGAGAAGAAATTGAAGAAGAAGCTAAAAAATATGCTCCTGTTGAGGTAGGTAAAGCTATAATTACTAAAGCTGGAAAATTAAAGTTTAAGTATGTAATACATTCACCAACGATGGAAAGACCTGCTATGCTAACAACCTTCGAAAAAGTATACAAAGCTACTTTAGCTGCATTAGAGTCAGCTTATAATCATGGAATTAAAAAGGTATCATTTCCAGCGATGGGTACAGGAGTAGGAGGCTTATCTTATAGTGAAGCTGCAAAAGCAATGTTATCAGCAATAAAAGATTTTCTTGAAAAATTTACTATTGAAGAAATAAAAATAGTTTTATTAAATAAAGATGCATATGAAAATTTTGTTCTAGCATTGCATGAAATGTTTAAAAAATGAAAGCGGTTATTCTGTATGGCCCTCATGATGCCAGAATAGTAGATTTACCTATTCCTGCGATTAAAGATAATGAAATTTTAGTAAAAATGGAAGCATGCGGAATATGTGGAACAGATGTAGAAAAGTATTCTGGAAGCTTTGTAACACCACCTGTTTTAGGTCATGAAGTTGTTGGCTACATTTATAAGGTAGGTAAAAATCTAAAATATAATGAAGGTCAAAAAGTTTTTGTTCATCATCATGTTCCATGTAGGGTTTGTTATTATTGTTTAAGAGGCGATTTTACTCTCTGTGATAACTTTACCAAAGTAAATTTTGATCCTTGTGGATTAGCAGAATATTTTAGGGTTCCTTCAGAAATAGTTGAAAAAGAAGGTGTTTTTTTATTGCCTGAGAATTTTCCTAATGAAAGAGCTACTTTTATTGAACCTTTAGCTTGCTGTATTAAAGCTGTAAATAAAATTAAACCGAATATAGGAGATAAAATTGCTATTTTTGGCTCAGGTCCTGCCGGCCTTCTTTTTTTACTTTTGCTTAAATCTCTGGGAATAACATCAATAGCTTGTATAGATGTTAATAATAAACGGTTAGACTTTTCTAAAAAGCTAGGAAGCGAACTTATTTTAAATCCTTTAATCGATGATGTAAAGAAAGAAATTAAAGATTGGAGTGATAAGAGGGGAGCAGACATAGCAATAGTAGCAACTTCAAGTATCAAAGCTATAGGAGATGCAATAAGTATTGTCAGAAAAGGAGGTACGGTTTGCTTATTCGGAAATCCTAAGAAGAATGAGATGTTAAATTTAAATGCCAGCGATATATTTATTAGGGAAATAAAGATTATACCTAGCTATTCTACAACAGAACTAGAAATATATCAAGCAATTTCAATGTTAAAAAATTCTTTAATTAAGCCTGAGATATTAATTTCCCACAGGTTTAATTTAAACGAAGCAGTAAAGGCATTAGAACTTTCAGAAAAAGGAGAGACAATCAAGGCTATTGTTTATGGATATTAGCAGAGTAGAGATATTAATTGCCTGAGTAGTTAATAAATAAGAATCTAAAGGCGAGAAAATAAGATTATCTCGTCTACCAAATTTTCTATCTCCTCAACTTTTCCGCTTATAAATTTATCAAAACTTACTATTTCAAAATCTAAACCCAAACTTTTTGCATAAAGATAGGCTTCCATTAGTTCCTCTTTAGTAGGATATCTTGATATTTCTTCATATCTAGGATCATACTTAGGAGATAGCTTATTACAATAATTATCTGGGTGATATTGATACATAATATTTACAAGTACATCAGGCATATTTTGTTTGATCCACAATAAAACTGGCTTAGTGCAGCATTCAACATGATTGGGCATAACTAAATGTCTTATTAGCATATTATCTCCCCATTCATAAACGATTTTATGGTTTCTTGAAACTGTTTCAAAATACCATGGAGTTCTAGATAATTTTATTGCACATTTATCATTGCCAAATTTAAAGTCTGGCAAATATATATCTATGATTTCTCTTAATATCATCATTGTTTCTTTACTCATAAAGAAGTTTGAATTCCATAAAATAGGAACATTGAATTCTTTGTTATAAAATGCTTTTTCTTTATCAAATTTATATCTATAAAAATCTGCATAGGCATTTAAAATATAGCTTAAATCAAGGGATTTCATTTTTTCAATATTTTCTAATTCTTTTATTGCTTGTACTATTGTATGTAAATGAATAGTAGGTTCTCCTCCTACAAGATTTATATTATGAACACCTTCTAATCTTAATTGAAACATCATCATAGCAACCATTCTAGGTGTTACAGGTATTCCATTCCATTTATCGGTACTTATATCACCATTTTGGCAAAATGCACATCTCATGTTGCAGCTAGTGAAAAATATTGTTCCTGAACCTTCAGTTCCTCTTAAAGGTAATTCCTCTCCTCTATGATGAAAATAACTGCTAACTCTTGAAGTTTCATCAAGTTGACATGTTCCAAGTTTTGTTCCAGCACTTCTATCCACTCTGCAATTCCATCTGCAAAAATTACAGGACCTAAGCATTCTTTTAACCAATTCAACTTTTAAATCTAAGAAATTCTTTTCATATCTGTTAAAATCTTCGAGCTTAGCTTCGTTGTTTTTTATTGCATTGAATTTCTCTAAAAACTCTTTTGATAGCTTCTCATGATATTCCCATAATTCTTTATCTGAAGCTTCCTTCAAATCTATTTCACATT
>JAVVGP010000018.1:0-13268 GCA_032249055.1 Thermoproteota archaeon
TCCCATGTCCATTCGTTTGCTACGATTCTAATAATCTTATTTTTCTGTTTTAAAATCTCTTCCCATGATGATTCATTTACATCAACTAATAATGATTTTCCATCATTGAAATATATTTTTAAAACTCTTTCACTATCCATACTAATAAATTTAGGTAGATTTTTATTCTGATCTTAAAGTGATTTTTTTGTTATTGTTTTTTACTAAATAGATAACATGCGTAGTATGCTTAAGGTATATTTTACTCAACCTGTGTAGCATAAAGATCTTTTAAGTTGCGATACATGTTCATATAATCCAAGCCATATCCGATAATCCAGATATTTTCATTGTCTATGGTGAACAGACTGAAATCTGGCTTATAGACATTATCTTTAGTTATGTTTGCCAGCAATGTAGCTGTTATTATTTGTTTAGCTCCTTTATTTCGTAAATGTTCTGTTACAAAATACAATGTTTTGCCCGTTGCCACTATATCATCAAGCAATAATACAACTTGATCTTTTATATTGTGATTTATGTCTTTAATGAATTTAATGTTTCCGGATGTGAATGAGTTTCCATAACTGCTTACTTGGATGAAATCCAAAATAATAGGTATTTTGCTGAAAGCAGATGCTACATCTATTGTGAAGTAAATTGCTCCAGTTAGTATACCGATAATGAATAGTTTATCGGTGTTGTTTGTAATTAATTCTCTTTCTAAGTTGTTTACGAATTCGTTAATGCTTGCTGTTATTTGTTTGTTATCAATAAATAAATGAGCTAATTTACCATCAGGTAAATGTATATATGACATAGTCCACCTCCTAATGCATGGAGTGATATCTTGCAATACCGCAAAGTACTTCAGGGAATTTGCACTTAGATTTCTAGCAAATCTACTTGTAAACTAAAATCTCTTTGAGATCAATAACTTTAACACTATATGGTGGCATACTACAGAATCTATCATCAGGTTTATATGCAACATACATATACACATCATCATTAATGGTGTAATATAGAGGCATAAATGTATTTGCAATAACTAGCTTATCATTTTCTACATCATAAACTATTTCTACACTTGATCTTGGATATTTTTTTACTGATTGCATAAACCAATTGTTAATGTTCTCGTAATCAATAGTCTCATATATATCAAGCAAAGCCTGACTATCAATCTTAATGTTTTTGTTTATTTGTTCTGCATTTGGTATTATTCCGTGATGTACTACATAAAATCTATTGTTTGTGTAAATATTCGGTCCATTGTATGTATTTGTTTCTGTTTCTGGTATTGCTCTACTATGTAGTAATAACAACTTAGTTGGCATATGTAAATCAACTAATGTTTTGAATGTATCATAATCTTTGTTATGTATTAAGCTAACATTAGAATCATCATCAACAATCAATGCACTGTAATTATCTCTACCTTTTGTTGGCAATATATCAAGCATATAATCAACTAAATCAGGCAATAAATAGTTCTTGCTGTAGGATAAAACTATGTTACACATGACTCGCTCCTAAAGTAAGTCCAAATTTCTCAAGTTTTTGTTCTAGTTTCTGTTTATCCTGTAATGCTATATCCAAGAGCATTTTAACATCTTCATAACTTACCGGTTGAGAATCAAAATCTATTTCAATAGCATAATCTATGGGATCTTTAACTTTGGCTCTTTTGAATGCTTCTATTCTAAATCTACATGAGTTACATACTCCACATGCTAAATTGTTAATAGGATAATAGCAAGATGTTGAATTTTTGAAATCTACTCCAAGATATGTTCCAAGCTTTACCAATTCTGTTTTTGTGAATCTTATTGTTGGACTTATGAAGAAGATTGGTTGCTCATAGGGATAGTATGTAGTAGCAAGAAACATTTCATTCAAATTCTCAAGAAATCTATCTGTGTTATCTGGGTATGCTCCCATTTCACTAATATTGAATGCAAATGATACTATGTTAATGTTTAATTTGCGAGCATATTGTGCTCCTATCAATGCAAACTGTAAATTCCTATATGGAACTAAATCTACAGGAGCCTCTCTGCCATCAGATACATCTACATTAATATCACTATTTCCATCTGTCAATTTTGAACCAAGTATTCTATCACTAATTTTATGTGTGATTAATTTTAATCCAGTTGCAGAAGCAAATCTTTTTGTAGATTGTAATTCAGCTTCTAATGCTTTTTGTCCATAATCAATGAACAACAATATAGGTTCAATCTTGTAAATATGTTGTAATATGCTAACATTAACAACAGAATCTAATCCTGAACTGAATAGTACAATTGCTTTTTGGTTAGTTACGTTTGTCATAATGATAAATTTAGTTTACCTGCTAACAATATCTTAATCCAGTAAGCAATAACATTACAATAGATGTTTCAGAGTTTTGAACAATAAAATTGCTAACGATACTAGCTATGTCTTTTCTTGTGATATCCTCCCTCTTTTTTTGTTTGGTTTTCTGAGACTATGGACTATAAATTTAGCATAAGTACAATCAAACTATATCATAATTGCAATAATGTAAAATGCAAACTAATGACATAGAACTGCAAAAGGAAACTTGAAGATTTCTTCTCTTTTTGTTTTGTTGAACAGTCTATAAGTAAGTTTAGGCATAGTGAATAAAACTTTTACTACATTATAGCTAAACTATATAGTAAGTATATAGACGATATTCATTATGTATGATACACATATAAAATCAGTATACATTCACAAGCAATATTCAAAATACAGAATACAAAATATAGACAATAAATCAAATAAGTATATAACATACTAACAGATATTGTATAACTGATTTGATAATAGTATCTTTTTCTTTTGTAATACAGTATCTGTATTCTATATTATCGTTATCTTTTTTTTCTGATAATCTATCTATTTTGTAATAACGTTATAGATAATATGTATACTGTACTGTTATTATTCCGTTCCGATATAGTAACAATATTTATAGCTTATTTATCCTCTATACGTTATGTATGTAACATATTATACTAAATATATAATTTAGCATTGCATGACAAACAATGAAACAGAAAGACAAAACAATTAACAGATCAGAAACAAACGATACAATAGTTTCTATGCAATCAAATTTTACTTTTTTGTTCTTTGCAATAGAAATTTAACTATTGTGACTACAGATTATAAAGAAAACTATTTTCTGTTTTCGCAAACATATAATACTGTATTCTGTTATGCTATAGATCATAATCTGTTTACAGAGTAATATTTCTTTTTTTGTCTATTGCAATAGAATTCATTTTATTTCAATACAACTGTATTTGCAATCGTATTTAAAGAATCTTTCTGCTAACAGATATTTAGAAACAGTGTATCATATACATTTAAAGTGTTTTCTGCAAACAAATATATTAGACTTACATCTATTGTTTAGAAGTTTTAATGCAATGCAATTCAAAAACAGTAGATAAGAAAGCAATAAGATTTAAGAAATGTATCGTATACAAAAAAAGTAAAATATTCACTAAGTTTAATTTTGTAGTATGTGCTATCAAATGTATGTTGTAGCTATCATTTTATGTTTTCATACGAAAGTTTTGATAGTAGCATAAAAAAGATAAATAACATCATAATCTTTTTGGAGTCTGAAGGAAATAAAACAGAAAGCACAAATTTAAACAATAATGAAAACAGTTTGAAAAACAATGATTTAAGTTTAACGGATTTTAGTTTAAATGAACAAGAAAACAGTTTAAAAAACAATGATGATAGTTTAATAGATTTGGATACAGAGTTAGATATAAATAAAGTTCAACCCAATATAGATGATATAGATGCTATCAATGTAAATGATATAGATGAACAACTATATAAAGAGATATTGCTCTCAAAAATAGATTACATTGTAACTCTGATACAGATATTACATAGGAAACTAATAAATGATCTAGAGAAAAAGTATATGTTAAAATTCTTGCAAAAAGAATTAAGTAAAATTGTAACTGCTATGAACAGCGAAACCAATATAAACAATGTTGATGAATATCTTGATGCTATCATTCAGAAATTGGAAGCATTTATTGCAGAGCAAATAACAAAAAAATCTAATAGTACTGGTTAGGTTTTATTTTTGTATACAAGTTTAACTCCATCTAGTTTCTTTATATCTTCTGCGGTTAAATATTTGTTGTTTTTGGCTTGCTTTCTATCAACACCAAGATAGATAGAACCGTTATTGAACTCTATTATTTTGTAGCGGTGTAATAAACGTTTTAGTTTACTTAGTTTTGCTAGTAATTCTTTGTCCTGCTGTAAAGCTTTAATTTTTTGTTCTGTAGCAATAACATCAAATGATACATTGTTATTCTTTTTAGTGTTTGTTTTTGCATCCACTCTTGGTGTTTCTTCATTATTATTGTTAGCAGACTTTAGGTTCAATTGTACTTGTTTGTTTTCTGTATTACTCAATATGTAAGCAATTATACTTGGTAAAACAAGGTTAGCAAAAGGAACAAATAAAGTTATTGCTATTGAGAGTAAAGAGATATCTGTCCATAGTTTTGTAGTTGCAGTCATAACTAAAAACCAAACAAATGCTCCAAATGATAAAGCAATAATCTTTAGAATTAATTTACGATAATAGATAGCTGCAAACGAAAAGTATGCTGCTAATAATTCTACACCTAACGATAATGGTATTGTCTGTAATGTATGCACAGCAAAAGATCTATAAACATAAACTAGATCTACAAATATGAACATGAGTATTAATGTGTATATAGTTAAACCAGAAATCATAAAGAATTTCTTCATTCTAGTTTAGCTGATAAAAACAAAAAATTATTTGTTAAATAAACTGCAATTGTTTCGATATTTACAAAACCTACATAGAGGGTTTTTTCTTGGTTCGTATTCTGATCTTAATATTTTATCTGTAAGCTCATTAATAGTCTCTAATACCTCCGTCTTATTTTTTTGTTCAGTATTATCCACTATTCTTACATCCATATCAGCAAATGATACATAGATAAAATATGATTTCTCTACATCAAATAGAGAGGTATAAATACTTAGTTGCCAATTATAATCATCGTAAATATATAGATTTGATAATGGTTTGCTAGTTGTTTTTAAATCAACAATTGCATTTGATAAAATAACATCTGGTGTTAACTTGAGTATGAATTTATCATTTTCAAACAGATAAACACTTTCAACATCTATTATTTTTTGATTTAAACTTAGTATGGCTTGAAATGCTTTCTTAGCTAAATATCCATACTCTATAGAGTCTTTAAATAACTTTTTGTTCTCTACATTATTTGTTTCTTCTAATATCTCAGCTATCGTATTATCAATAACTTCAAGTAGTAATCGATTTGTGCTTCCGTTTAAACCAAATAGATATGATCTCAGTAAGAATTCAACTGCTCTATGAACAATAATTCCGTGAGCTAGAGCTATATTCCTGGGTAAGTCTAGTTTTTGTTCTTTCTGATCAATGATAAATAGTTTGAAATATAATGGACATCTCTTATATGTAACTAATGAGTTTGTTCTCCAAAATACCTTGTTATTTTCCAATATGCTAAATCCATTGCTTTTTCTATCCAGTAATCTAGAGATATTCATAATCTTAAATTTAGCTGTTCTGTCTAAACATTCACAATCAAGTAATTTATACAACTAAACTAAAATTATAGTTATGGGTTTGCTTGTTGAGAAATACAGACCAGATTCACTTGAACATGTCGTTCTCCCTTATTATGTCAAGGAGAAAATAAAACAAATGATTGATAGCAAGAATATACCAAATTTGCTTTTGTATGGTCCACCAGGAACAGGTAAAACAACCATAGCCAGAATAATAATCAAAAACATTCTAAACAATGAGAAGAATGTTCTAATACTGAATGCTTCTGATGACAGAGGTATAGATGTTATACGTAACAAAATTACTCCTTTTATATCTGTTAAGCCTGCAAATGATAATTTTAGGATTGTATTCATGGAAGAGGTAGGCGCCCCACAGGGTGGACTAACAATGGCAGCACAATCAGCATTATTGAATATAATTGAAGATAAGCATACTTATGCTAGATTTATAATGACAACAAATTTTCCTGAAAGATTATTGCCATCCTTAAGATCTAGATTTGTTCAAATAAAAATAGAAGAAATGCAAAAAGATGATATGCTTGATAGATTGAGATATATATGCGAACAAGAACAAATACAATATGATGATCAACAATTAATGAGAATAATAAACACTACATATCCGAATATGAGAAATGCTCTACAACTATTAGAAGGATGTATTGTGCAGAGAGCAAATGTTAAGTTAATTGATGATAATCTGTTAACAAAAGCAATAGCTGAAATTTATAGTATCAATAGAATTGAACTCAGCAAACAATTCATAGTTGCATTATGGAAAAACAGAAAGAACTTCACAAAAGAAACAATTAAAACTTTACCATTTGTTATTGATAGAATCGAGGATATTCCTATTGAAACTGTTATGCAATTACTAGACAAGAAAGATGAACTTGAATTGATTGAGATGATGATAGATTTAAGAAAAAAGAATAAAGATGCTAGCTTGATAGATTTGATTGCTCAGATACTTAATAGTGAGTAGTTTTTTGTTTTATAGTTTACAAATTCGGGCCAGGGCCAATGAATGTTAATGAATCTGGAGCAGGTAAATCATTTTTAATGGTGGCATTTTCAATAATCTCTGTTTCTAATCAGGATAGTATGTAGTTATATAAACCGTTGTTCTGTATTGTAACAAATTGATTAAGTCTGCTTTGATTTCTGCTAGTCTTTGTGCTTCAGTTTTGAAAACTATATTTCCATTCTCATAAGCAATTTGTTTTTTTGTGTATGCTCTGAATCATCAAAAAAAACTTTTACTTTGACAGAATATTTTTCAAAATTGATTCATTTCTCTTCGTGAAAGAATCTATCACATTACCATTGTAGAAATCCTTTAAATCATAAATTTTAGTTGTAAACATAAACTTATTGTAACTTTCTAGCAACTTATAGCCTATCTCAAGATTATCCTCTGTGAATGATTTTAGTGATTTGAAGAACATGCTTTCTGATGGAACATTATAAATCATGTAGTAATAAATGTCTTTCAAAATGTTAATATCTGAACAGTGAAGAAATATAACTAATGGTGATAACTTTTGTAGAATAGCTATGTTATCCAAAATACTATTTTTATCAATATCATCGTTCAATCTAAGTTTGAAATAATGAATGTTATAAACATTAACGGTTACAATACTTCTATACATTACAAATGAATTAAATTTCATTGCATTTCTTGTAATTTTGGAATATGTCTCAATAAATTTTTTCTGTCTATCAATTATTGTTAAATTTTGTAACTCACATTCATTATATTTGGGTTCTATAAATACAGTCTTTTTTGTATATTTCATAAGTTCATTGAATAGAAATGATTTACCAATTTTTGAGAGTCCATCTATTATTACACGCATATTCTAAAATTTAGAGTGGTTGAATAATTTGATATATTGTGATCTCAAAAGCATAAGTTTTTTATGCCTTATGTTCCAGGTGCAACAGGATTAAAGAAATCAATAACAGAACCAGACATAATACCTACAACAAATTTTGCATTTGCTGTAATAGAATTACCAAGATTAGTTCCAGATGTTAATAGAGATTTATTTAACTACATAACAAAATATGGTGGTGATAAAGATTTTGGTGTAAAATTAGCTGCTAGAACCATATCTATTTCAGACTGGATACCGAGATCTACTTATGCAAAGCAACAAGTGTATGGTGGTAGATATGCTATATCTGCTCCTAAGCATGAAGAGCCAGGAACCATAACCTTACAATTTCTGGAAACAAGAAAACCTTCTGCTAGAGATTTCTTCTTGCTTTGGAGAAAAACTTGGGATGACTTCTCAGGTAAAGCCATATACTATGATCCACCAAAAATGTCTGGTAGATTAACAGTCTATTACCTAATACCAGACCTATCTGCAATAGATTTGAAAATCATATTCTACAATGTTTACCCAGAATCAATATCGAATGATGCTATAGCAGCAGACGTATCTGCAACTGATTTATCTCAGTTCAGTGTATCGTTCAGATATGTAGCAGCAGTTCCTTGTTTTAATCCAAAGTGGGATCCGAAAGGATTATATTATCGTGATAAATTATTCCCTAGCGTCGCTAAATGTTAGTTTTTTATTTTTTTGTAACAGCTATTGGCAATATGTTTGATTGGCTAAAAAAAATCTTTATGAGAGACAAAACTAATGATTTTGTAGATGAGGATATAGATCAAGAATATGAATTGGAAATGGACATGTATGACGATTTTAAAAAACAAATTTGTATGGAGATAGTAGAAAATTATTGTATAGCTAATGCTTTGGCTCTATCACAATTTAATGATACAATAGTCGGTAATTTTATAGATTTTGAATCATATGTATCAAACGAGATAGTAAGATTAACTCGTAACTTTAAAAATGTTATAAACGAGGAAACATACGATATTTTAATTGAATGTTTTGGAAGTGAAGCACTAGTTTTAGATCTCATATACACAAAACTTCTACATTACTACATGGTCTTTAGATTTGGTGTTAATTTAGAGTGAGCTAGTCCCACTTCTTGCTTGAATTCTGTTAAAATCTATCTACAAATTCAAAATCGGATATAAACTTCTTCTTCGTATTTATTAGTATGTTAAACTTTATGTAATCATTTATCTGATCATGATAAATTATATTTTTTTCTCTTAAAGCCATGATCTCAGGTTTGTATTGATATATAGTGTATGAAGGTAAAGTGATAACCTCTTCATTGTTTAAGTCAAGGTATATTTGCATTTCTGTGAAAAGCATTTTGACTTGAGCTAACAAATAAATGTTTTATGCTTTGCAGCTTAACACTTTTATAAAGGAAAAAGTAGAAGAACCAAAATTTGATCCGCTAACAACTATTATTTTTGTTAAGGGTAAAGCATACACAAAAGATTTAATCTTTATTAATAGTTTGAATAAATTAGTGAGTAAAATTCCCATTGAGATAATTAGTAGTAATAGCTACAGTTCTTATTTTGTTGCTTGGAAGTTAGCAAGTAACAACTTACCCTTCTATGTGTATGTTCTACCAGAAACAAGAACAAGCACAGTAGTCTACTACAAATTATCAATAAGTGATCAAACTATTGCATACTCAATAAGAACTTTACCAACAGGTCTTAACATAAGAGCAAAGATATTATCATCTCAATTAAGATTGATTGATTACACAAATCACAGAGATATCACAGATGCATTTTTTATAGATAGGGAAAGTTTAAATAATATAAACATAAATGATTTGGATGATCAAGCTTTAACTTATACAATTGAGGTGATTCAGTTTGAAGATTTATTATATAACTTATACAGAACATTAACAACTGGTTATGATATTACATTTATAGTTTTACCTGAACAATTAGATGCAGAACAAATACCTATTATGGATGATTGGCTAAACAAACTATACTATGAATATAAGGAAGTTTACGGTTCTGGTTTTGTTGTTTATGCTTCGCATCATTATCCTGAAGTGAATCAGAAGGAATACCTATTTGCTTTACGCAGACTAGATAATGATTCTTTGACACATGAAGTCTTTCAATTTAATTACCTTCCTTACTTTAGAGATAAAGATATTTTATTGTCTTACATATACTATGCTCTGTTACTACAAGCAAGATTACAACAAAAAACTTTAACAGTTGATCATGTTGATTTTAAGTATTTAATTGATCCGAATACAAATACAACTCAGTTAATTGCTGAAGATGTATTAACAGATTATCTTTACACACACAAGCATAAATTTTATCAAGAATACTTCATAGCAGGAATATCTATTTTGAAGAAAATATTAAGAGTCTATTTATTAAGGGCTCAACATTCGCTTAGTATAAATAAGGTTTTGGATGCGCTTAATGCGTTCGTAAATGATATAAATTTGTATCTGAAAGAAATTGTACAAGATTTTCAAATACTAAACATAGAACATGTGGAAGCACTTGGTTTAGTACACATTGAACTTTTGTTTACATTTAACATCTACAATAGAATAATTAATGTTAAATTGTTTGTACATATTGATAGAGATAAACTAACAATTAGTGTTTAGCACTCAGTCTAAATTTTTGTTTATGTTTACAAAAACAGGTAGATTTGTAGAGAGAAAAATTATACCCACTCAAATTAAAGTATTGGATAGTATATTAGGAGGCGGAATAGAAGAAAGAGGAATAGTACTGATTGTAGGAACTCCAGGTGCAGGTAAGACACAATTATCTATTCAAATTGCATCACAATTTAAGAAGCAGGGTTATCAAATATTCTATTTGGACACAGAAGTTGCCATAACAGAAACAAGAGCTAAAATATTTGGATTAGATTTGAATGATCTCATACAATATGCTCCAACTATAGAAGAATTAGATGAAGCAATTGATTCAGAATTATTGCCAAAATTACAAGATAAGAAAACTTTGTTAGTTATAGATAGCATATCAGCACTATCAACGAAACAAGAATTTAGTTCACTAACAGATAGTATAGCACTAGGTATAAAAGCAAATCTGTTAACCAGATTAATAAACAAACTGTTTAGATACAAAATTGACTATAATCTAACCGTTGTTATAACTGCTCACATGAAAGAGAACATAAGTTTAACTCCCTTTGGAACGACTGGATTACTAACAATAAAGGGAAAATACAGGATACCGGGTGGAGCTGCATTACTGTATGCAGCAAATCAAATGCTATATCTAATAGCAAAAGAAACAAAAGAGTTAGCAGGTAATGTTCAAATAAGATTCGTCGAAGTTGGTGTTATAAAGAACAGATTGTTTACTAGCGGGAAAAATGTAAAAATAGCATTCTCTGATAAATACGGATTCTTTGATTTGCTATCATCATTACAATTTCTAGTTGATTATAATGTAATTGAATCAAAGCAAGGAAGATTAAAGTTTCCATTTACAGACAAAAGTTTATTAATAAAAGATGTTATAACTCTATACAAAAATGATACAAAGTTCAGAGAACAGCTTGATAATTTAATTAACACTAGTGCATACGAGATATTAGTCAAACCATATATATTTGAAGATAATGTTTCTGATAGTCAAACAGAAATGGACATACTCGCTAATATACAGAAAACTGAAGATGTATTATCAACAGAGGATATAGACACAAACAAAAAAACAAAAAAGAAAAATCAACTTGATGAATTGGATATAGATATATGATTTTTTATGCAACCAGGCTAAATTTATTAAAATGAAGGAATTCATTAAAACGGCAACTAAAATTGGAGCATTCTTTATTACGATTGATGATAATATTATGTATGCTTACAACAATGATTTTGTATTAGTCGGAGCAAATGATTTTCTACCCAACTGTTCAATTGTTAATTATACTCCACTACAAATTCTTGAAAAAGATGCAATCAAAAACATTGATGTAAATTATGATTCAAATGAGTTAATAATTGAAACAAATTTTGGAAAGTTTAAATTCACTGTAATGAAAAATGAAGATAAAAATGATTTGCTCAAGAAGATTATAAACCTATACACCAACAATATATACAACCATAGAATTGATACAGGTATTCTAAGCAAAGTCTATGAACTAACTTCTGTTATGAAAGGATTGAATGTAAACATTGAAAATGATAAAATAGTATGTTCAACGATTGATTTTGAATCAGAAATATATCTGGATACAGAAACAAAATTAGAAGTTCCATTAAACACAATACTTGACTTTGATCCAGAGGTAATCGACATATATGCAGATGATGAACATGTAATATTGATTGGAAGATATGATAGCTACAGTTTATTTAGATTAGTTTAATTTTTTTTACAACCAATCTAAATTTATAAACATGGAAGTGTTTGTATACGACAAGGAAGGAATTCTAAATTACGATTTAATTTCATCCATTATGAAAGAATTAATACCGGGATCTGTATCAATTGAAATATTGGTATATAAAGATGATAACAAATATCTCGTACATTACAATTCAGATGTGATTAAATTACAAATAACTCCAAAACTATTTTACGTACCAGTAAAATTTATTCCAAATGAGATGGAAAAAGCGAATAAAATTGTTCAATTTTACATGCATGAAGTACATCCGAAGTGTATTTTGAAATTAAGAAAAACGAAGTTTTAACATTTTTTTTGCACCTATGCTAAATTTATCACTATGGAAAAGTATTTAAGTCCAACAAAAATATTTAACGAATTTGGAGAAAGAAATATTGATGCCAGATGCATCATTGGCGGAAATACAACTAACATTATGGAATTGAATAATCTCAAATACAGATGGGCATATGATTTATACAGAACAATGGGATTTACAAACTTTTGGATACCTGAAGAAATATCTATGAATGATGACAAAAAACAATATGAGAAATCACTATCAGAAGCTGAGAAGCGAGCATATGAATTAGTGTTAAGCTTTCTAATTGCTTTAGATAGTTTTCAAGTTGTTAATTTGAAAGAATTCGCAAGATATTTAACCGCTCCAGAATTGCATATGGCTATAACGGCACAGGAATTTCAGGAAGCACTACATTCATATTCCTATCAACTAATACTTGAAAGTGTTGTAGATCCTATCAAAGCAGATGAGATATACAACTACTGGAGACAAGATGAAATATTGAAGGAACGTATAAAAGTCATAGCTGAAATTTATGATAACTTGAGATTCAATCCAACTGTTGAAAACTTTGTTAAGGCTATTATTGCAAACTACGTACTTGAGAGCTTATACTTTTATTCTGGTTTTGCATTCTTCTATACACTTGGTAGACAAGGCAAAATGTTAAACACAGTTCAACAAATAAAATACATAAACAGAGATGAGTTAACCCATGTTACATTATTTCGCAATATAATACTTAGCCTAAAAGAGGAGCAACCGGATATATTTAAAGAACTTGAGAAATGGATTGTTGAATATTTTAAATTTGCTACATATCATGAAATTAGATGGGGACAATATGTAACACAAAACAAAATATTGGGTATAAACAATGATTTGATTGAGAAGTACATAAAATATTTGGCTAACTTGAGGATAACTCAATTAGGTTTCAAGCCAATATATCACATAACAGAGAATCCATTACCTTGGATTGATCAATTTAGGACAATAAACAATAC
>JAVVGP010000019.1:0-13092 GCA_032249055.1 Thermoproteota archaeon
AATATTATAATCACTATTCTTAATTTATATTATATGAACAAATTTAACCTTCTTGACCATTTAAAAGGCTGACTTTTCATATTTTGGAAAATATTTATAGATTTGAACATTTTAATATTAATATGAGCTATTATGAAAGTCTATTAGCTAAACGTGTTTTCCAAGCGAAAATGTCTCCTATGAGAAAAATGGCTGCGTTATTAGATGAAGCTAAAAGAAAAAGAGACATAATTTCCTTTGGTTGGGGCGCCCCTAGTTTACTACCCCCAAAGGAAATCCTTGATAATCTTTATAATTATGTTAAAAATAATCCGTATGAAATTTCTCGTTATGGTTCTACTCAAGGTTCCATTGATTTAAGGGAAAAAATTTCGGAGGATGTATACAAATATACTAAAGTTAGATATGATAAAGATGAAATAATTATAACTGATGGGTCTACTGAAGGCATTTTTCTTGTTCTTTCCATTTTTCTTGAGGAAGGAGATGAAGTAATTCTTACAGATCCTACATACTTAGGATACTTGGAAGTTATAAAATTTTATAATGCAAAGCCTGTTTATGTCACACAGGATCCTACAGTAGGTTATCAACCTAATATAGAAGAATTAAAAGAAAAAATTACTAAAAAAACAAAGTTAATCATATTAAATTCTCCAGAAAATCCTACAGGAAGAATAATTAAAGAAGATATAGCTAGGGCAATTGTAGAAATAGCTAAAGATAAAAAAATTTTTGTTGTTGTCGATGAGGCATATAAGCATATAGTTTATGAAGGAAGAAATGTATATTTATCACAGTATAATAAGGATGTTGTAATTTCTGTTTGCTCCTTTTCTAAAGAAGCTTCGATGCCTGGTTTTAGATTAGGATATGTTTGTGCTAATAAAGAAATTATTTCGGCAATGGAAAAAATTAAACAATTTGTTACTTTATGTCCCAACATGCCGGCCCAGTTAATTTTAATAAATTATTTAGCTTCAGAAGCAAAAGATAAATACTTAAATGAATACGTTATTCCTACTTATAAAAAAAGGAGAGATTTTATGGCAAAAATGTTAAAACAATATTTACCTGAAGTCGAGTTTAGAATTCCTGAAGGAGCGTTTTATATTTTTGCTAACTTCGCTAAATATATCAAAGATAAAAATGTTGAAGAATTAGCTGATGATATTTTAAATAAAGCAAATGTAGTTGTTATACCTGGCTCTTATTTTGGTAGAACAACAGATAAGCATTTTAGATTAACTTTTGTTTCCGAAAATGAAGAAAAAATAGAAGAAGGAATAAAAAGGTTAGCTGAATACTTTTCTCAATAATTTTGTGAAAATTTCAAGTAAAAAAGTAAATACTTTTCTAATATATATAATTTTGGTATGTCTTTAATTGATTACGAAGAAGAGGAGAGGGAAATTGAACAAGAAGAACTTAGAGAGGAATATACAATATTTGAAGCTGAAACTCCTCAAAATTTAGGTCGAAGTTACATTTTATCAGTAACTTACAGCGGTAAACATAAAAAAGCTTTAGTTAAGCTTTACGAACCTGTTCAGCAAAAAATATATTATTGGTATGATAGTTTCGGTCACAAACCATATTTTTATGTATCAGCTCCTGTTGAATATATTAAAAATAATCCTAAGATCGCACTTCATCCAGGCTTTTTAAGTTATGAAAAAGTTAAGATTTATGATCCTTTAAATGATCAAAATTTAGAATTAATAAAAATAATAGCTAAGGATCCTTTGGCTGTAGGAGGAGGAAAAAATTCTCTTAGAGAATATTTTGATAAAAAATGGGAAGCGAATATAAAATATCACTCATGTTACATTCATGATCTTGGTCTAATTCCTGGTGCTCCTTATAAAATAGTAGATGGTAAATTGGTAGAGGATTTCGATGAAGTTTCTATGGGAGATCTTGAAAAGAAATACGGTAACGATCCTGTTTATTTTGAAGAAATTAAGAATTGGGTAAGAATATTAAATCAACCTATACCATCAATAAAACATGTAGCAATAGATATAGAAGTTGAAATGGAAGGTCCTAATATTATGCCTTCGCCTAAAAAAGCTAACATGCCAGTTATTGCAGCAGCTTGTGTAGGTAGCGATGGTTTAAAGAAAGTTTTTGTTTTAAGAAGAAATGTACCATTAGGTAAAAAACCTGAAGAATTAAAGGATGTTGATATAGAAATTTGTGAAAGCGAAGTAGAACTTTTTAATAAATTATTTAAAATAATTTCATCCTATCCTATTGTTTTTACTTTTAACGGAGACAACTTTGATTTAAATTATTTATATCATAGAGCAAAAGATCATTTGCGCTTTTCTAAGGAAAAGATACCTATATCTTTAGGCAGAGAAATTGCTACAGTTATACCTGGTATTCATGTTGATCTATATAAATTTTTCCATAATAAAGTTATTCAAATCTATGCTTTTTCAAGAAAATATGATGAAACCGATTTAAATTCAATAGCAAAGGCATTATTAGGAATTGAAAAGAACATTTTAGAAGATTTTATCAACAGAGTACCATTATATGAATTAGCAGCATATTGCTATAAAGATGCATGGATAACTTACCAGCTGGTTAATTTTAACTCCCAGCTTGTTCTTAAGCTAATAATAATACTTATGAGAATAACAAAGTTGCCAATGGAAGATGTTACACGTATTGGTGTTTCAAACTGGATTAAAAATATGGTTAATTTTAAGCTAAGACAATTGAAGGAATTAATTCCTAATAAAGAAGATATAGCAACTTTAAAAGGTAATATATCTACAACTGCAATAATAAAAGGAAAGAAATATCTAGGAGCGAAAGTTATAGAACCTATTCCTGGAATACATTTTAATATTACTGTAGTAGATTTTGCTTCACTGTATCCTTCAATAATAAAAATTTGGAATATATCATTTGAAACCATTGACTGTCCTCATAAGGAATGTTCTTTAGAAAAATTACCAGGAGTATCTCATTGGGTTTGTAAGAAAAGAAGAGGAATATTAAGTTTATTGATAGGAAGTTTAAGAGATTTAAGGGTAGAGTGGTATAAACCAAAATCTAAAGATCCTAAATTAGATCCTGCTACAAGATTTCAATACGAAGTAATACAGTCCTCTATGAAGGTTATATTAAATGCTGCATATGGTGTTTTAGGTGCTGAAACATCTGATTTATATACACCTGCAGCAGCTGAAAGCATCACAGCTATAGGAAGATTTAGCATAGATCAAACAATTGCATTAGCTAAAAAATTAAATCTTGAAATTATATATGGAGATACTGATTCTTTGTTTATTAAAAATGCTACCAAAGATGCATTAAGCAAATTGGTAAATGAAGTTGAAAGTATTTTAAAGGTTGATATTGATATTGATAAAACTTATAAATATGTGGTATTTTCACAAAGAAAGAAAAACTACTTTGGAGTAACCTATGATGGTAATGTTGATATAAAAGGGCTTTTGGGTAAGAAAAGACATATTCCAGAATTTGTTAAGAAAACATTTTATGAAATAGTAAATATTCTTAAAAATGTTAATAAAATAGAAGAATTTGAAACCGCAAAAGAACAAATTAAAAAAATAGTTCAGGCTAACTATTTAAGATTAAAATCAGGCTACGTTTCTTTATCTGAATTGGTGATAAGAGTAACGATGAATAAAAATATAGAAGATTATACAAAAACAACACCTCAACATGTAAAAGCTGCTATACAATTAAGAAACTTTGGTTTTGATGTTAAAGCTGGTCAAACTGTTTCTTATGTAAAAGTTAGAGGAGAAGATGGTGTAAAGGCAGTTCAATTAGCAAGATTAGATGAAATAGATTTTAATAAATATGTTGAAATTATGAGAAGTACTTTAGAACAATTATTAGAACCTGCAGGAATAGATTTTGAAGGAATTGTTGGTATAAGTTCATTAGGAAAATATTTTTAAGGATAATTTTTTATAATTTCCTCAAGGATCTTTTTACCTTTTTCTAAATCAGGTTTTCCTTCTTCATCCAAAGGTACTCTTCCCATTACAAATTTAATATTACCTTTATCATCTTCTATAAAAACTTGTGGAACTTCTACTCCTCCATATTCATCCTTTTGACCATAAGTAGCTAAGAAGTCCCAATCTTCATTTCTTATCTCTAAGTTAATGTTAAGTTTTTTACTAACCTCTTCTACCATTTTTTTAACATATTTTGATGCTGCTTCCCATTCAGCTATTACGGCTATTAATTTATTCACTGGCATGTAGTTGATATATAAATTAGAATATTTAAATTTTACATCTAAATTAAATTTCTTAACAAAACAAACGATATGTAAGATATTATATCTCCCAATATGATCGTTATATAAATTGAAAGAAATAAGTATACAAGGAAAGGCTGGGGATTTTCAACCCAATAACTTT
The DNA here is from genome assembly GCA_032249055.1 of Thermoproteota archaeon. Classification (GTDB taxonomy): domain Archaea; phylum Thermoproteota; class Thermoprotei; order Gearchaeales; family Gearchaeaceae; genus SCGC-AAA471-B05. The sequence goes on from JAVVGP010000019.1 coordinate 4,422, forward strand.
CACTTTCGTAACCTCCTTTTCTTATTTCTAAATTATTAAAGTCAATATCTCTTACATCTTTATTTAATTCAAGCTTTAATTTTCCATTTTTATTTACAAATAAAGATATATAAAACTTATTTTTTATCAGTTTATCCTTTTTAACTTTTTCTCCCAAAATAAATAATAAAATTTTTTCAAAAAAATTAACATTATAATCTTTAAACAATTCTTTATTTTTTATATACCATAATGTATTTTTAAAAATATTTAAAAATATATAAAATGCGGATAATAAAATAGCATTAAATAAAATGGAAACAGGAAAAGGAAAAATAACAATTATTTGAAGAATAGGATCAAAATTAAAGCTTGGCCTCGAAGGAAAAGCAAAAGGTAAGATCCATATTGCTTTAGCATCAGCTCCTCCAAATTTGGCTACATAAAATAATAATAAACCAAATAAAAAACATAAAACTGATGATATGATTAAAAGATTCAAAGCAATAGTCTTTAAATAAAATATTTGGAAAAAAGTTATAGGTGCTACTAAAATAAAAGTTAATATCCAAACTTTATCTTTGACTTCTCTTTCTTTTATATCCTTATATGCCGCATAACCAAAAAGCATTGTTATTATGAATAATTTAATTAAATTTAAAATGAAGTCGACTTGATTCATAAAATATTTAATACATAATATTTATTAATTATTTTTATGAAATTGGTGTATGTTTCCATAATTGTCTATTTAACTCTCATGCATCTCTTTGTTTTCCTTTATATAATTAATGTCATTCAAACAGCTTTTTTGTACACTATAATTACTGCAGGAATTTTCTCTTATTTAATTTTAATATTTTCTTTTATTGTTTTAATTTCTAACTTAAAGGTAAAAAATAGAAGAAGTATTATTCTTTCATTAGCTATTATATGTTTACCTATAACTTTAGCATTTTATTTGCCTGTTGTTTATTATAAACAAATTTATAGCTTATTTTATCCAATTTTTCCTTCATTTACTGAATTTTTTCTTTCTATTTCTTATCAACCTCTCTATTTTCTTTTTATTTTTATTCCTTACTTTACTTCTTTAATTTCTGCGCTTATTGTTTATCTTTATTTAAAGTTTAAACTTAAAGTTTAATTATTTTATTCTGCTGTTGTTATCCTTAAATTTCTTGCTAAAGCATATGTTGAGTAAGTAGGAATATTTACTTCCCACCATTTTATTGGATACTTTACATTTGTAAGTCCTTCTATAGAATTTAAAAGGTTTAAGTAGTTTTCGCTTAATCTTCCGCCATATAAAGCTTGTTTTATTTCTCCATTCTCAATTAAAAATATTCCATCTCGCAATATTGTTGAAAAATCGCCTGTAACATAATTTTGAAATCTAAGATACCAGTTGTTAAGCAAAAATAATCCTTTTTTAACTTCTTTAAATATTTCTTCTTCTTTGTAATCTCCCTCTTTCACATGAACGTTAAAAGGAACAGGAAAAACAATTCCTGCATTACCTGTACTTTCAGTTCCAAATTTCTTTGCAGTTCTTAAATTGTGAAGATATGTAACTAAAATACCATCTTTTATTATTTCCTTCTTTTTTGTAGGAATGCATTCATCATCAAATCTTGAATATGCTGGAGATTTTGGATCATGTGGATCTTCGTATAATGTGAGTTTATCTGAAGCAACCTTTGTATTCAATTTTCCTATAAAGAATGATAAGCCTAATTCCACGTTATAAGCTGAGGCAGCACTGGCAGCATGTTCCATAAGACTAGCGAATATCATAGGAGAAAATATTACATCATAATTACCAGGCTCAATTTTTTTCTGGTTTACATTTATTTCCGCAATTTGAGTAGCTTTTTCCACAACTAAGTTATAGTCCAAGTCTTTAACACTTCTTGAACAATAAGCCCATTGACCAGTGGAAGTTGAGTTTGAAAAACAACGATGATTTAGCATAATTGAAGACCTTATATCTTGTAAATCATAACCTGTTGAAGTTATAACTCTTATTTTTTCAATTTTTCCTTCTAATGTACCTGCAACTTTTTTAATTCTTCCTTTCAAACTCTTATTTATAACATCTTCAGCAATTCCTGGAAGTAATTCTGAGATTCTTTTTGTTTCTTCATCTATATCTAATATAGGAACGTAGTTGAATTTTGTAGAAGGAATTTTAACATAAACTTCCTGTTCTTTAAGTTGCGATGCGATTTTTATTAATTCTTCCGTTACTTTTTCTACATCAAACAAAACGTTATTAATTGAACTAAGCAATACAACATTTTTATATCCAAATCTTAGATCAATATAAGATTCCTCATTATATATTGGAATTGTTACTTCATTATTTGCATATCTTATTAAAACATTTTCTACTTTTGATATTTTTATTATTATATCATCTGCACCTTTCTTTTGCAAAGCTAATAGTAATTCTTCAGCTTTCTTATCTATTTCGCTCATTTTATCCATACTTTTCTTACCCTAATAGTAGGTCCACCAAACCATACGGGTATTCCTTGCATTGGTTCTCCTTTTCCACAATTTCCTGGAGTAAACTTTAGGTCTTTTCCTATGGCATCTATATTTTTAAATAAATGCCCAGTGGTTATCTCTAAAGCTACATTTTTTAGCATTTGCTTTATTTTTCCGTTTTCTATTAAATAGCATTCTAAGCCTGTATATTTTTGATTCCATCTTCTATCATCGATGTTCCATTCCATGTATGATTTTAAATATATACCTTTTTTAACATCTTCTATCATTTCTTCAACTGTAAAATCTCTAGGTTCAATATAGGTATTTGCCATTCTTATTAAAGGCTCATTGTAGTAATATGTAGCTCTAGCTGCGCTATTGCTTTTTGTAGATAAATAGCCTGCATATTCTCTATTTAATAAAACCTCAGTAGGTACACCATTCTTTATTAAATATCTTTTTCTTGCAGGAACACCTTCATCATCATAAACATAAAATCCTGAAGCTTTTTCTATCGTAGGGTCATCTACTATCGATAATACTTCGCTTCCGATCTTTTCTTTATTTAACATATTTAAATTTAAATAAGATTCTCCTCCTTGAGCAGCCTCTCTTCCTAGTATTCTATCAGCTTCAAAAGGATGGCCGCAAGCCTCATGAGATATTAAACCAGTTATTTCCCCATCGATTATAACATCGTATTCTCCTTTTTCCTTTAAAGTTTCTGCTTCATTTAATATTTTCCCTAATTTTTTTGCTTCATTTTTTAATTTTTCCTCATATTTTATTTCATGAATTATTTCCCAGCCTTTTTTTCCTCCATCGTGTAAAAATCTTTGGACAAACCCTTTTTGATGATCAACAGCAACCAAAGAACAAAATAATGAAATAATTGGCCATTTTTGTTCAATTACAGATCCTTCACTATTCATAAATAATTTTTCTTCTTCTGTTTTGCTTATAAAGAAAACTCTAAAAACAGTTCTGTTTTCACTTTCAACTATTCTTTTATCATATTCTTTGAACTCCTTAACAATATCTTCAAAGGATCTGTATTCAATTTTAGGTTTTACAATGCAAGTATCACGATAATCTCTCCACGAATCAAATCTTATGGTTCTTTTCTTTGAAGCTTTTGCAATTTTTATTGCTTTATTGCAAGTATTAATTAAATTTTCTTTATTTATTATGTTTGTAGAAGAAAATCCTATGGAATCTTGGAAAACAACTCTTATACCAACACCTCTAATATTATAATTTCCTACATTATCTACAATACCATTTTTTATTGAGAGAAAGTTTCCAGTTAATAATTGATATCTTGCTTCTACATATTTAGCTCCTTGGGAAAGACCGTAATCTATAACGCTTCTTAGTTCTTCTTCCATAATTTTAGATAGTTTTAAGGCTTAATATTTCTTCAATATAAATTTAAAGTTAAGGAAATTTAAAATAAAGAAAAAAATAAATAGCTCTAATCAAAGCAGAGATTATTCCTATAATTCCAATTAATAAAATTCCTAAAGTCAAAATGAAAATATCAAAAAAATAAGCAAAAATAGAAGAAAGTATAAGAATAATTAATCTATCTCCTCTCTCGCCTAAAGTATAGTGTATCGTTTTATCTTCTTTAAAGGATAATGCTTCAATTTTAGCTCTTGTAAAAGAAGGAAGCATGCTTCCAAATATACAAATAGCTACATAATGCCATTCTACTAATTTTGCCAAGCCAATTGCAAAAAGAGGGAAAAAATCAGAGAATCTATCTGCAAAAGAATCAAAAAATGCTCCTTTTTTTGTTTCTTGCTGTGTTTTTCTTGCAACTATACCATCTAATGCATCAAAAAAAGATGCTATGGATAAAATAATAACCGCTATAATTAATTCTTTAGAAAAATAAAAATAGGAAGCTAAAATTGATAATATTAAGCCTAGAAAAGTTAAATGATTTGGCTTTATGCCGTACTTATTAATTTTATAGGCTACTTTTTCAAGATTTTTATCTAAAATTCCTTTAAATTTTCCAATCATTTAATAACTTTTGAAAGAATGTTTAGGATAGTATCTTTTTCCAATGCATGAACTAATGAAACAAATCTTGGGCCACTCTCTTTGCCTAATATTATTTTATAAAGTAAGGAAAAACCTTGATTTGGCTTTATATTGTTTATTTTAATTGCGTTATGAATTTCGGTTTCTAATTTATTGACATCACCTTCCCAATTTTTAATTACATTATAAACATCCCTTATCATTTTAATTTCGTTTTCACCCAATTCTTTTATAATTTTTTCTGGAATTTCATATTGAATCTTAATTTTAATATTTTCAGGTGCATATTTGCTTACCCAATAAGCTACTTTTTCCGCATATATTTCTAATTTCCTTTCCTCTTCATAATCTATACCATTGGAAATTATTTTCATTCTTTTTAATTTTTTAATTAGTTCTTGTAATCTGTTTTCTTTTGGTAATATTTGTACCAATATTGCCATTAATGAATAGGGAACTTGTAAACCTAATTTTTTAGGAGGTTCAAAATCGTTTGCAGCTATATAACTAAAAATTATGTCATGTTTTAAATCCTTTGTTGCAGGTTCTTCTAAATTAAAATATATTCTTTCAGCTTTATCATATTCTTCATGTAGTAAAGGAATTGTTCTTGAGGGATCAAAATCTAAATGAGTTCTTGCTTTCATGATTAAATACCAATACTTTAAAACCTGAGGTTTTCCTACTCTTAACCATTCATCTATATCAAATGAAACTCCTTCAGAGCTTCCCATAGGTTCTTTTTTTCCTTCTTTAACTAAACTAACCCATTCATATGCAAAACCTTTTGGTGGAGTTTTATTAAACAATTTTTCATATAATTCATTGCAACTATCTCTGCTTCCTCCTGCTGCTGCATGGTCTTTGCCATATAATTCAACATCAACATTAAAAGTATACCATAATGCTACCCATTCAGCTCTCCATTCCAGCTTTCCTTCATAATATTTACCTTTTCCTATATAACCGCATTTATTACATTCATATTCAATTGTTTCATTTTCCCATAATAATACTCTTGTTGTCAATATATTGTAACAACTCTTGCATAAAGGTTTCAAAGGAAACCAATTTTCAGGTAACTTCTCTCCCTTATATTTATTTAATATTTCCCTTGCCTCCTTTCTTTTGTTTAAAAATATTTTTATTGCTTCTTTCATTCTTTCATTCTTTTCATATATTTCATGTGTCATTATAGGTTCTGCTGTTATTCCAAATTCTTTATAGCTTTCTTCGTATTTTTCATAAAAATGTTCAACCCAATTATCATGACAGCCTTTGGGATCTTCAACATTAAGTATTCTAACTCCCTTCCATTTTTCTATAAATTGTTTAGATACCAATGGTTCTTTGGCTTTTAATGGATCTTGTGTATATATTATTACTATATGTTTGACTTCCTTTCCTTGTTTTCTTAAATATCTTGTTATAACTGAAGGATATATTACTTCGCCTCTAAGCTTTCCTATATGAATAGGCCCTGAGACTGCCATTCCGCCGCTTATTGTATAACTTTCTTTATTTTCTTTTAATATTTCTTCAATGAATCTTTCTAACCAAGATTTTATCACAGCCAACTTTCCTTCTTTCTTTCTTCTTCAGATCTTACTTTTCTTATTCCTCTGAATATTGCGCATGATACGCAGTAAACTACAGTTACAGGCACCTTCATTATCCTTGCTCCTTTCTTTTCTAATTCTTGCGCTAACTGTGGATCGACCAAGCTTTGTTCCCTTGTTACCTTTATAGCTTTTCCTCTAGGAATCAATCTACCGCATCCATCACATGAAAGTAATGAATCTTTACCTTTTGCTCCTTTTGCTCTTCCTCTACTTTTTCTTTTTTTTGGCATTATCAACTATTAAAAAATAATAAAAATATATATAACGTTATTTTTAAAATAAATCTAGCTTTATAACTAAATTAGTAGCTTTTACCTGCATAGCCTATAATATTTGTTTCTTCACCACATATTATGCATTTTCCTTTTTTATTTGTTAAAATATCATAACCTAAAAATTTTAATCCTTGTATTTTTTCGAAATAAGCTCCGCAACTTTCTTTACTGCATATATTAAATTTTGCAAATTTTTTGTTTCGAACAACTTTTTCTACTTCATTAATTTCATTTACTTCTACTATTCTACTATTCATTTCTTTTTGTACTCTTTCTTTTAACTCAATTTCTAAATTCATTAATGCTATTTTTGCTTCTTTTAGGATATCTTCTTTTTTAACATCCCATTTTTTACCTGTTCTTATCACAAATCTTACAGTATTTTCTTTAATTTCCTTGGGTCCAACTTCCAATCTTAAAGGAACTCCTAGCCTTTCCCAATAATAGAATTTTTCTCCGGGTGTTACATCCTTTCTTTCATCTATTACCACTTTATAATTAGCTGTTGATAAAATTTCATATATTTCTTTAGAATAATTTAATATAATATCTTCCAATCCCTCAAAAAATATAGGTACAATTATTATTTGTATAGGAGCAATTTTAGGCAATAAAACTACTCCTATGTCATCTCCATAATGGATTAGCAACGATGCAATCACTCTTTCAGATATTCCATAGCTTGTTTGATACAAGAAATCATAACTGCCATCCTTTTTCATAAACTTAGCATCAAATACTTTTGAAAAGTTTTGACCAAGGTTATGTATTGAAGCGATTTGTAAACTTTTTCCATCAGGAAGTATTGTATCAAAAGCTATAGATTTTTCTGCTCCTGGAAACCTATCCCATGCTGGTCTTTCCACAGCTATATAAGGTATTCCTAGAATTCTAAAGAATTCTGAATAGATTTTAAAAGCTTCATTCATTTGCTTTTCTGCTTCTTCTTTAGATGAATGAAAAGTAAAAGCTTCTTTAAAGGTTGTTACTTCTCTTACTCTAATTAAAGGATGTGTTGCTTTTGTTTCATACCTAAATATACTTACTACTTGAAAGACTTTTAATGGTAAATCTCTGTAGGAAATTATAAGATTTTTAAAATAATACGTCATTGATGTTTCACTTGTAGGTCTTAATGATAATTCAATTTCAAGTTGCTTATCTCCTCCTTTGGTAACCCAAAAAACTTGATCTAAAAATCCAGCTATATGTTTTGCCTCTTTTTCCAGCATATCCTTTGGAATTAGAAGAGGAAGTAATACTTCTTTATGTCCTGTATTATATAACAATTCCCTAATTATTTTTAATACTTTGTCCCTAATTTCAAATCCATTAGGTAACCAGATACCACAGCCTTTTACTGGATATCTACCGTAATCATATATATTAGCATTAAAAGCCGCCTCTGTTAACCATTCAATAAGATTCTCCTCTTTTTTCATTTTATTTTTTAATAATAATTAGTTCTTAATAATTTTATGGATATTATTAGGGTTTAAGAACGATTTGAGCAACTTTCATTTTATCTAGCTTTATATATATATAACTGAAATTCTGTATGTTTTAGATCTGAGTTTCAGAATTTTGTTTAGAGAGGTTTTGAAAATGAATTTAATAAAATTTATTTATTAATTTTGTTTATTTTTATTTTATATAATCTTAAAAATAGAAAATATAATTATCTCATTAATAATAGTTTATAGGTTTTTTATTTATGTTTTAATAATATTAATTAATGTTAAAATTGTTTTTAGTTTAAATGCTTTATATGAATTAAAATGAAAACCTTGCCTCTGAGGGGGTATTAAGATTTAGATATTGAATAAAAAATATTTTTAATAAATGCAGGCATGTTGCCTAAGAATGTAAAAATAGCCCATACCTTAATGAGAGGTATGGAATGGAGAAGCTGTGAACTCTAAACCAGCAAATAAGGAGATAGGGTAAACCCTATTTTAAACGCTGGAAGCTTCGCCTTTTAAAGCGGGGTAGCTCACTTTTCTACGAGCCCAAACTATAAATCCTGTATGACCTATCATCCTAGTTTTTGGTCTTATTTTATTTAATTCTGTTTGGTATTCTCTTTCTAATATTTCTATTGTATTGATATCTACAAAATCGTTATCATATAAAGCTTTTAATGTTTTTTCTAATTGTGATACTGTAAGGCAAAAGATTATTATTATTCCAGATCCTTTAAGATTTTCTTTAATTTTTCCAATTAAATTCCAAGGATCTGCAATATCT
>JAVVGP010000020.1:0-13059 GCA_032249055.1 Thermoproteota archaeon
TAAAAAATTCTTCTGGGCTTATTCCAAGAAAGCTAAGATAGGAATTTATTGTATATTTCCAATCTACTAAAGTTCCGTATAAGTCAAAGGTAATAATTTGTTTATTAACCATATTTAAATTATCTAAATTAAGAAAAATATTTATTTAGGATAACCCTAATTTTTTATCATGATAATTGAGTATACATTAGTAGCTTTAGCGCCTTTCATGATAGATGCAAGTTTAGGTTTAGCTTATTATAAAAATATACAAATAATAAGAAAAAATCTTAGATATGTTATAGCCTTTGCTTCAGGTCTTGTTATTTCAGCTGCCTTTTTTGAACTATTACCTAATGCAAATATATCAGGAGAATGGTTTAAAAGTAACATATTATTTGTAGCCTTAGGCTTCATTTCTTTTTATGTAATAGAAAAACTAACACTTTTGCATTCTTGTGGAGAAGAAGAATGTGAAGTTCATACTTTAGGAAGCATAACTGCTTTAGGAATGGCTGCAGATAATATTGTGGATGGTATTGGAATAGTAACAGGTTTTCTTATCGATCCAATCTTAGGAATAGTTATAACCATTGCTGTAATAGCGCATGAAATACCTCAGGCTATTTCTGCATCCGTTTTACTTAAGAATTCTAATGTAAAAAATACAAGAGGTTTCCTTATTTTATTCTTAGGTGGGCTATTTTACTTAATAGGTGCAATTATAGCAAACTTTATACCAGAAGAATTTTATCATGCAGTAATTGCTTTGGTAGCAGGTGTATTTTTATACATTGGTGCAGGAGATTTGTTATCAGAAGCTCATAAAAGGTTCAATTTAATGGTTATAGCTTCAGTAATTTTAGGTTTTATAACAATAGTCTTGATTGCAAGTCTTGAAATCTTAGTAGGTGCACATTAATGAAAAGAAGTTTAGATTATCTGTTGTTATTTTACAATGAAGGAAAACCTTTGCAGTTAAAAGAAGTTTCTACTGCTTTAAATATTAAACCTCCTTCTGCTTTAGAAACATTAAATAATTTAGTAAAAAAAGGATACTTAAAAAAGATAAAAAGAGGTACTTTTATAATTACAAAAAAAGGCAAAGATTATATCAGAGAAATAATTTGGAAACATGCTATTCTTGAACATTTATTTTTAAATTTTAATTTAGGAGCAAAAAATTTATGTGAAATAGTAAGCAAGATAGAAGAATACTTTTCCAAAGATATTATAGAAAAAATTTGCGAAAAATTTAATCATCCTTACAAATGTCCCCATGATTATGAAATTCCTCATTCAGGAAGGAAAAGACTTAAGAAATACAAATATTGTAAAGTTTATTGACTTCCTCTCACCTTAAAGGACAAGGTTTTCATTTTAATAATATATAACTTGTTCAGCTTTTCTTTTTCTTACTCTCCTTTTAGCTTCATATACTATTTCCAAAAATTCTTCTCTGCTTAAAAGATCAATTCCTTCATCACAATATAAACCTGTTCTTTCCTCAATTATTCTGTCTATTTCCTCCCTTTCCTCATGCGTTGTTTCTATTCCTAAAAGAGCCAATAATTCTCGAACTTTAATACTCACAAAATTATTTTTATTTTTAAAATTATTTATTCTTATTGGAATTGAACTAACTTATGCCTGCTAATTTGCCTAAGGAAGCTAGAGTTAAATACCAAAAAGTATTGGAAGCTAGGACTAAGGAAGAGAAGTTAAAAGCTTTACAAGAATATCTTTCAGCTATACCTAAACATAAAGGTACTGAAAATTTAGTAGCTCAAGTAAGACATCAGATAGCTAAACTAAAAAAAGAAATAGCTGAAGAAAAGGAGCTTAAAAGAAGAATAACAAAGGGTAGTAGCTATAATGTAAAGAAAGAAGGAGATTTGCAGTATGTTTTAGTTGGTTTAACAAAATCAGGTAAAAGTTCTTTATTTGTAGCCTTAACAGGCGCCAAATCTGAAGTTGATAGTAGACCTTATGTTACTACAAGACCTATCGTAGGTACCTTAAATTATGAAGGTGTTCTAATTCAACTTGTTGATCTTCCTTCAATAATGGAGGGTAATGAAGATTGGAACGATTTGATCTTCTCCATAATTAGAACTTCTGATGGTATAATTATAGTTTTAGATGGTTCAAGCGATTTTTATGAACAATATTTAAAAATAAAGAAAATACTTCAAGAAAATGGAATTATAATAGGAGAAAGAAGATTCTACGTTAAAATAACAAGATCACCGTTTCCGAAATCACATGTCATAGTTAATGGCGAAATAGTTGACGGAACCGAATCTGATATTTATAAAATATTGAACGATTATGGAATGAGGAACGTTCTTGTTGAAATATTTGGAAAAGCAACGTTAGATGAGATAGAAACAGCTATTATTGAAAATGTGGTATTCAAACCTGCTGTGATTATTATAAATAAAGCTGATACGATAAAAGAATTTAAGGAATATAATTTTGACAACATTCCTTATTTATACTGTTCTACTTTTTCTAAGCTTAACTTGAACTTGGTAGGAGAAAAGATCTTTAGTTCCTCTAATATGATACGTGTTTATACAAAAGAACCAAACGAAAAAGAACCTTCAAAAAAACCTCTTGTTGTTAAAAAAGGAACAACTGTGCTGGAAGTTGCTGAAATGATCCACAAAGATTTAGCTAAAAATTTTAGATATGCTAAAGTTTGGGGTAAAAATGTAAAGATTCAAGGAGAAAAGGTAGGGCCAAATTATGTTTTATCTGATGGTGATATAGTTGAAATAAGAGCATGAAAGAATTGTTATGTTCATCTCCTTTATCTTTAATATTGCTTCCGAAATTATTATTTGATGAAGAAGGAAATATAAAAGAATTTTCTTTAATAGGTTTATCTTTAGAACCCTGTGTTAAGACCAAAATATGTGTTTCTGAAAATTTTAAAATAAATTATGATGAGAATAATGTAATATTAAATATTTTAAATGATTTAAAAAACTATTATAATTTAAATTTTATAGAGATAAATTTTATTAATTATAATAGAATTTTCTCTTTAAATTATTTAAATTCTCTTGTTTTATCTTGTTGTATTCCTTATTTATGGATAAATAATTATAGAAATTTATATGAGAGTTTTAATTTAATTGATAATTTAATAATTAAAAATAAAGTTGGTTTAGAAATATCTTTTCTTTCACTTTTTGGCGGACTGTGCTTTGTTTCTAAAAGTTATTTAGGAAATTTTATTTATAAAATACCTATAAATTTAAAAGATAAAAATGTTATAATTTTAGAAAGAGGAAGCTATAATTTTTTTGATATTATAAAAGATATTCATTATAGAAATGTATTATCACATCATACTTTAGAAAGTTATGAAGTTTTAAAGAATAATTTAAATATGGAAATTATATATGAAGAAAATTTAAGAGTAGCTTATAATGCAGGCCTTATCGATGATGATCTCTTTGATATAATAAAAATGTTGAGAAAAGAAGGATTTTATGCAGGATATAATTTTTTTGCAAAAGGAATTCATGTAATTGCAGAAAAAGAGAAAACTGAAAAGGTGATTCGAATTCTTGAAGGTATCGCTGGAGATAAGAATATCTCGATATATAATGTTAATTATACAGGATTAATTTTTGAATAAGTTAAAATATTCTTGTTTTTTATTATATTTTAATTATGGATTTTGAAACAATCGATACCAAATATGGAAAAGTGTTTTTAATTGAGAAATTAGATCCAAAAGTGAAAAATCTGCCATTTTCAATTAAAATACTTCTTGAAAATCTTGTGAGAAACTTTGATAATAACATAGTAACAAAGGATGATATTAAATCTTTAATTAATATGGAAATAGGTAAAGAGATACCTTTCTTTCCTACAAGAGTAATTTTGCAAGATTATACAGGAATTCCTCTAATCGTAGATTTAGCTTCAATGAGAAGTCATGCTAAAAGATTAAATCTTGATCCCTTGAAAATCAATCCTAAGGTTCCTGTAGATTTGGTAATTGATCATTCAATACAGGTTGATTATTTTGGAACATCTTATGCCTTAAAATTGAACATGGAAAAAGAATATGAAAGAAATTATGAGAGATATATGTTTTTAAAATGGGCTCAAAAAGCTTTCAAAAATTTCAGGGTAATTCCGCCAGGAAAGGGAATAATTCATCAAGTAAACTTAGAATATTTAGCTAAAGTTATAGATTCAAGAGAAGGTAAAGTTTTTCCTGATACATTGATTGGAACCGATTCTCATACAACTATGATAAATGGAATAGGAGTTTTGGGATGGGGTGTTGGAGGAATCGAAGCTGAAGCTGTTATGTTAGGTTTACCTTATTATATTCCAATACCTGAAACAATTGGAATAAAATTGATAGGTGAACCAAGGGAAGGAATCACAGCTACCGATATTGTTTTAACTATAACTGAAATGTTGAGGAAGGAAAATGTTGTGGGGAAGTTTGTAGAATTTTTTGGTCCTTCATTAACGTATTTAACAGCTCAAGATAGAGCTACAATATCGAACATGGCTCCTGAATATGGATCTACAATAAGCTATTTTCCAATAGATAATGAAACTTTGGATTATTTAAGATATACAGGTAGAAGCAAAGAACATATTGAAATGGTAGAATTTTATTCAAAGATTCAAGGATTATTTTATGAAGGACAAAAAATTGAATATAGCAAAATAATTGAGTTTGATCTATCTCAAGTAGAGCCATGCATAGCTGGACCAAGGAATCCTGAAGAAAGAATACCTTTAAGCAAAGTGAAGGAACATTTTAAAAACATAATAGAAGAATATGAAAAAAGGAAAAAGTCTTCATTTATTCCCAACGGTGCTGTTGTGCTTTCTTCAATAACTAGTTGCACAAATACATCCAATCCTTCAGTAATCTTAGGAGCTGCTATTTTAGCTAAAAAAGCTATAGAAAGAGGTTTAAAGACTAAAGAATATATTAAAACAAGCTTTGCTCCAGGATCTTTAGTTGTTACAGAATATTTAAAATCAACAAATCTTTTACCTTATTTAGAAGCATTAGGTTTTCATATTGTTGGCTATGGTTGCACTACATGCATAGGTAACAGTGGTCCATTACCTAGTATTGTAGCTAAGGAAATAATTGAAAAAGATATATATGTTGTAGGCGTTATAAGTGGAAATAGAAATTTTGAAGGAAGAATAAATCCTTTACTTAAAGCTACCTTTTTAGCTTCACCTCCTTTAGTAGTAGCTTATTCTTTAGCAGGTAAAATAGATATAGATTTTTACAATGAACCAATTGGTTATGATCCAAACGGATCTCCTGTTTACTTAAAAGAAATTTGGCCTAGCTTTAAAGAAATAAAAGAATATTTACCTTATGCTTACAACACTGATCTCTATTTAAAAATTTATAAAAATATAGAAGAAGGGGATGAAAATTGGAATAAAATTAAAGTAGAAGAGAGTGAAGTATATAATTGGCCAAGTTCCACATATATTAAGGAGCCTCCATGGTTTGAAGAAATTCATATTTTAGATGATATAATAGGTGCAAGAGTTTTACTTTTACTTGGAGATAGGATAACAACCGATCATATTTCTCCTGCAGGTCCAATAACAAAAGATAGCGAAGCTGGAAAATATTTATTAAGTTTAGGAGAAAAAGATTTAAATACCTTTGGTGCAAGAAGAGGAAATCATGAAGTAATGCTTAGGGGAGGATTCAGTAACATTAAACTCAAAAACTATTTGGTTGATAAAGAAGGAGGATATACCTTGTATTTCCCAACAAATGAAATATTAACAGTTTATGAAGCTGCTATGCGGTATAAAAAGAATAATGTTCCTTTAATAATTATTGCAGGAAAACAATATGGAGCTGGAAGTTCAAGAGATTGGGCTGCTAAAGTAACAGCTTTGCTTGGAGTTAGGGCTGTTATAGCTCAAAGTTTTGAAAGAATACATAGGTCAAATCTTGTAGCAATGGGTGTGATTCCTTTACAAATAGATAAGTCTTGGAAAGAATTGGGAATAAAGGGAAATGAAATATTTAATATAGAGGGATTGAAGAATTTAAAGCCTAAAGGAAAGGTAAAGGTAAAGGCAATCGGAGAAAATTCAATAATTGAATTTGAAGCTATTGCAAGAGTTGATACAAGCATAGAATTAGAATATTTGAAAAAAGGAGGAATAATACCTTACATATTTGAAAAAGTGTATGGGAAAGGATAGAGAGCTGATATGGAAGGATAAGAAGAATTATTTTATTCAAAGGTTAATAAATGATCAAAAAATTGGAAGAGCAGATGAAGATATTTTGGAACTTTTAAATTTGATCAATTCCTTTGAAAATTATTACACACTAAGCTCATGTAGCGGTAGAATTCAAATAATCGAAGGAGAAAATCTTAGCAAGAGAGATGAACTAAAAAGTATTGCTAAATGGCATAGAGAGGTTAAAATAGAAGAAGTTAAAGAGATTCTTGAAAGAAATTTGAACAGCAAAAATCTTTGGATATCTGTTCAACCGCCTATAATACATGTTGCATGCAAAACTTTAGAGGATGCATTTAACTTAATAAAGATTGCTAGAGAATGTGGTTTCAAGCATAGTGGCATATTATCCTTTGATATTGATAGATACGTTGTAGAACTTAATTCAAGTGTAAGACTGGATATTCCTTTAATTCATGAAGGTAAATTGGTTTTTAATCTTGATAAAATAGATGATTTAATATTTATATTAAATAAAAATTTGAAAAGAGCTAAAGAAAGTTTAAATTTGTTAAAAGAAAAATTAAGTAAAATAAATAATGATTAAAATAAGAACAGCTAATTTAGAAGATAAAGATAAAATAGTTGAATTGGTAAATAGCATGGAACAGAATAGCTATATTATAAAATTCATAGATGAGTGGCTTATAAGCAACAACGGAAAAGTATTTGTTGCAGAAGATGATGGTAAAATTATTGGAATTGCTCATTTTTTTATTCAAAATAAAAACGTAGCATGGTTTGAAGCAGCACGTATACATAAAGATTATAGAAATAGAGGAATAGGTACGATGCTTGCCAACATAATGCTTGATTTTGTTAAAGATCTAGGAATTAAAAAAGCAAGATTAGTTACTGGAGGAAAAAATATACCTGCACAAAGGCATTTATCAAAGACAAAATTTAAATTATATGCAAAATGGGTTGCTTGGAAAATTGATTTTCAAAATATAATTGAAGATTTAACTTTTAAAGAAACAAATTTTGAAGAAGTTTGGAATTATCTTAATAATTCAAAATGCTTTATAGATTCAGGTAAGCTTTATTTTGATAGTTGGATTTTCTATGATTTTACTGAAGATTGGTTAAAAAATAAAATAGATGAGAATAAAGTTTTCTTTGACGGAAATGGTATAGTTATATTCGATGAAATGAGCAGATTTAAAGGAAGCTTTCAAACTTGTTATTTTGAAGCAAAAAATTTTAATGTTATGAATCTTCTTGGTTTCATAGTTAAACAAGCTAAAAAATTAAACATAACATATGATAAAATATCCATTGTTACGCCAGCAAATGAAGAATTAATAAATGTATTAAAGAGTATTGGAGAATTAAGATCAGAATTGTTAATATATGAAGCAAAAATAGATTAAAATATTTTAAATACTTAAATATTCTTGATGATGAAGGCTGGTATTTCTGAAAAATGAAGATATGACACCAGTCTGAAATTTATATAACTATACCTCCTTCAGTTAATTTTTTAATATCCAGTATTTTATCAACTTCTTCTTTTGTAACTATTCCTTCCTCAACAAGTAATTCCTTTATGCTTTTTCTTGTTTCCATAGCCTTTTTAGCTATTTTAGCTGCTGCTTCGTATCCTATTTTAGGAGTTATTGCAGTTATAACCATTAAACTACTCTCTGCATATTGTCTGCATCTTTCAACGTTTGCCTTTATTCCTATTATGCATTTGTCTGCAAAGGTTATGCATGCATTTGCTGCTATTTCTATTGATTCTAAGATAGTATAACCTATCAAAGGCATCATCATATGTAATTCTAAAAAGCTATATTGGGCAGCAGTAGTTATAGTAGCATCATTGCCTATTAATTTAGCTGCAGCCATCGTTACAGCTTCAGGTATTATTGGATTTACTTTTGCTGGCATTATGCTTGAACCAGGTTGCAAAGCTGGTAAATCTATTTCTGCTAAACCTGTATTTGGTCCTGAATTTAATAATCTTAAATCGTTACCTATTTTCATTAAAGAAACAGCTAAGGATTTTATCGCTGAACTTAAAGCTAAAACAGCATTCATGCTTTGTAAAGCTTCAAAGCTATTACGTGCTTTCCTAAATTCAATGCCTGTAATTTTGCTTATTTCTTCAATAGCTAATTCAGCAAATTTTGGATGAGCATTTAATCCTGTACCTGCTGCAGTACCTCCTAAGGCTAATTCTTTTAATCTTTCAGATGCCTTTTTTACTTCTTCAATATCATGCAATATCATACTTGCATATGCACTAAAATCTTGTCCTAAAGTAACAGGTACTGCATCTTGCATGTGTGTTCTAGCCGCTTTTACTACATCTTTAAATTCTTCAGACTTTATTTTCAACGCATGGTATAATTTTTCCATCGCAGGCAGCAATCTTTCGTAAACCATCATTAAGGCAGCTACATGTATCGTTGTTGGTATAACATCATTGGTAGATTGACATTTGTTGACATGATCATTTGGATGTACAGGCTTTTTATCTCCTCTTTTTCCTCCTAGCAATTCATTTGCTCTACTAGCAATAACCTCATTCATATTCATATTGGTTGATGTTCCAGAACCTGTTTGGAATATATCTACTATAAATTGATCATAAAATTTACCTTCAATTATTTCCAGTGCTGCCTTTTCTATAGCTTCAAAAATATTTTTTTCCAGCAATCCAAGTTTATAATTTGCTCTTGCTGCTGCTAATTTAACTATTGCTAATGCCTTTATAAATTCTGGTTGAAATCTATATTTAGATATTTTAAAATTTTCGTAAGCTCTTTGTGTATGTATTCCATAATATGCTTCAGCAGGGACTTTAACTTCTCCCAAAAAATCTCTTTCAATTCTATATTCCATAAAATTTTAATATAAGATATGCTTAAAAACCTTTTATTTACATAAATATATTGTTTTATAAATTTTAATAAAATTATTAATTATTTTTTACTTGTTTTTAAAATATTACATTTTATTAAGTATTCAGCATATAAACTTATATGTTTATCCATTAGATCAAGTAAAGGCAAAATTGTATCTTTGTTTAACGAATAAATCACATATTTACCCTTTCTTTTATTTTCTATGAATCCACAATCCAATAAACATTTTAAATTATGTGAAACTCTGCTTTGCTCAAATCCTGTTTCATTTACAATTTCAGTTACGGTTTTAGGACCATTTCTTAATACATTAATTATTTTTAATCTTGTAGGATTTGAAATAGCTTTAAAAAACAATTTATATGCTTTTTCCTTATCAATTTCCATAAAATAAAAATATTGTATAAATTATTTTTATTTATGTCAAAAGCCTTTGATTTTGTAAAAATCGAAGAGCTTCCACCAAAACCAAGGAAACATTCGATAGTTGAAATACGAGGACCATACTATTCAGCGGTTACTTATAATTATCTACAAGGAATTTTGGATGACTGGGGCGAATATATAGATGGCTTTAAGTTTGCAGGAGGTTCACAAAGATTATTAGATAGAGAAAAGGTCAGGAAAATAATAAAGCTTTGCCATGATTATAATGTTTATGTTTCTACAGGAGGTTTTATTGAAAGAGTAGCTCTTCAAGGTTCTGAAGCTGTAAGAAAATATATTGAAGAGTGTAAGCATCTTGAATTTGATGTAATAGAAGTTTCAAGCGGTTTTATAGAAATTAGTTTAGAAGATATGATAGAAATTATTAAAGATATAAACAATGCAAATTTGAAGGCTAAGCCTGAAATATCATTTGTTAAAGGAGCTGGAGGAGGTATTGAAGTTTTAGGATATGAAGTTCTATATAAAGATATCAATGAGGTGATAAAACAGTGTGAAGAGCTTTTGAAAAGCGGAGCTTATATGCTAATGCTTGAATCTGAAGGTATTACTGAAGGTTTACCTCCAGAGAAGTGGAGAATTGATATAATAAAAACTTTGATAGAAAAATTTGGCTATGAAAAGTGGATGTTTGAAGCAGCTGAGCCTCATGTGTTTAAGTGGTATTTAAAGAATGTTAGCAAAAAAGTAAATTTATTTATAGATCACTCGCAAATTGTAGAATTCAATGCATGGAGATTAGGATTATGGGGAGATAAAGATATATGGGCAAATGCAAAATTTTCTTATAAATAGTTATTTTCTTTTTAAAAATACTAAAGAAATAAAGCTTAAAATTAAAGTTATAGGAATTATAAGATCTTTGACATTTTCATAAAGATATCCATACATTATACCTCCTATCATTGTTGAAATTCCTATCAATAGTCCAAATGTTCCATATGCATATCCTCTGCTTTTCATATCTACCAAATCTGCTATTGCCGCTCTCATGTTTGTTTCATAAATTGCACTTATAGAACCCCATATAAAACTTGCTATTAGTATTATCGTTATATCTGGGGATAAAATTAACATTATCGTTGAAAATGAAACAAGGAAAGGCAATAAATAAAAAGTTTTTAAGCCATATTTATCATAAAACATTCCTGCAGGTACAGCAACTATTGCATCTGCAATCATCGCAACCGTATACATTAAAGCAATCATGTAATCGCTGAGCAATCCTTCATGCTTTAAACGAAAGGAAACTAAACCCCAGTGTATAAAAGCTAAAGATATAAATGATACAAATATTGTGTACAACCAAAATTTTTTAGGCAATTGATTGTTATTAGTGTTGGTTGCTAATTCAACTGATTTAATTATTGGCATATTAAAATAAGCAAAGAATAAGAAAAGAAGAGAAATTAAAGCAGGTATAAAGAGAAAAATAAAAGCTATGAAATAATTTATGTTTGTGGAAAATAAAATCCATGCTACTATCAATGGACCTGTGATTGCTCCTATTTGATCTAAAAATTCGTGTATTCCGAATCCTTTTCCTTTACCAAAACTTTCTGAAACTTCAGCAATTAAAACATCTCTTAAAGGTGTCCTTAGACCTTTGCCTATTCTTTCAAGAAATACTAATGATAAAGCAAAAATCCATACGTTTGCAAAAGCAAGTAAAGGAACTGAAAAAAGATTTATCATGTATCCTAAGATTATTAGTGACCAGAATGTTTTGCTACTTTTAATTTTAAGAGACAATAAACCTGAAATGTATCTAGCTAAATATCCTAAAAGTTCTCCTATTCCTATTAACCCTGCAATAATTGCAGTTGCACCTAAAACTTCAATATATGAACCTATTACAGATCTTGCTCCTTCATAAGTTATATCAGCAAATAACGAAGTGAAAGATAAAGCTAAAAAAACTATTATAATCTTGTTTAATTTCATTAATAATTAAAAAATTAAAAAATAAATAATTATTTAATCGCACTTAGTATAGCCACAATCAGGATTAACACAAGTATAGCAATTACCTTCAATTTTTAAAGTTCTTAAATTACAATGTGGACAAATTTGGAATAAATTAAGTTCTTGAATATTTGTTGCCGTTTCAAATTTTAATTTTTCTTCATTTTTCTTTTCTTCTTCTTTCTTAATAATTCCCATTTCTCTAAAGAATTCTTCTATAACTTCAGCTATTTCACCATATAATGAATGAATATATTTTCCATTTTTCCAATATCCTACTTTATTTGGATCATAAATGCTTCTTAGTTCTTCTAAAATAAAGATAGGATCTTCAAACCTTCTAAATATTGCTGATAATAATCTTGTTAAAACAGCAAATTCTGCTGCTCTTGTTAAATCTTTACTATTTATAAATATTTCAAATGGGCGAACTTTATTCCCTTCCTTTATATATCCTATAGTTATGAATATTGAATGCTCAGCAAAACGACTCTTTAATTTATAAACTTTGGCATCTATAACGTAAGGTCTTTCTAATGGCTTAGATATTTTTTCTTCTTTTATAGCTTTTTCTGGAACGGTTTCTCTTTTTATTTCCTTGATTTCAAAATTAAATGAGCTTAACTTTTTCATATTAATCCCCTATCTAATAATATATGATAAGGAGTACTTAAAGTTCCATCTGGAAGCTCAATTACCTCATCTCCTTTTACTATATAAGTATTTATTCCATCCTTTATTTCAAATAATTTATCTTTAATTTCTTGGAATTTTGTTTTCTCCTTCACTGTACTAAGTATTGGGAATCTACTTCCTTCTCTATATATTGTTACACTTTTCAATCCTGCTTTCCATGCATAAAGATAAAGCTTTGATATTAACTCAGGATGGACATCTTCAGGTAAGTTTATAGTTGAAGAAATGCTATGGTCAACGTATTTTTGTGCTATTGCTTGTATTTCAATTCTTTTGAAAGGATCAATGTGATGAGCAGTTCTGAAGAAGTATGCTGGCAAATATCTTTTCAATTCCTTTATATCTTGTGCATCCTGAACTTCTTTTTCAATTCCTTTAATATCTATATAAGCTTGTATTGTACTATGGAAAACTTTAAAGAAAATATTTCTTCCAATAGATTCTGTTCTTCTTAAATAGAACATATCAAAAACAGGCTCTATTCCTCCGCTTACTCCAATATAATTCTTTCCGTTATATTCAAAACTTTTCACAATATTTGAAATTGAGCCCGTTGGAGCTATGGAGAACAAAGCAATATTTCTTACACCGTACTTCTTTATCATTTCAATTGTTTTGCTGTTTAAAGCTTCCTTGAAATATGGATTTTGTAAATATTTTTCATAGTCTATATCTAGTTTTCCTTTTTCTTTAGCTAAAAGTGAAGAATATCTGTAGCCTAAGTTTGCTATGAAATACATTACTTTATCTAAAGTTTTTAATGCTTCAGGGCTATCATAATCTATTCCTAGTTGATAGAACATGTCAGCTATTCCCATGA
>JAVVGP010000021.1:0-12770 GCA_032249055.1 Thermoproteota archaeon
TAAAATGCAAACCTATTATACTTTCAGCAAATCTTGGTATAATAGTGAAATAATTCAAGATATAAGATATTAGCTATATTTATATTAAATCACAATTAATTTTTTAAAATTTTATAACTAATTTTTGATCATATCTTATTTTTAATATAAAGTGAAGCTTCTTTATATTACAAGCATCGATGAATTAGCGTATCCTAATATAATAAAAATCTTAAAGCAATTTCTAAAAGAAGATTTTTTAATTTGTGATTTAAGGAAAGAAAAAGAAAAATTTTTAAATTATTTAAATAAAGCGGATGCTAGCTTAATAGATCATGTTACTCTTAATCAACCTTCATTTGTTAAATTATACAAATATTGGTTAGAATCTTCCACAATAAAAGTCTTTATCGACGATTCTGATTTTCCTTTTCTATTTAATATTATTAAAAACGAAAATTTAGATGTTTACTTTAAGAAGGAATTAGTAAAAATTGAATATATGTTAAAATTTCAACATTTTATGCGAGCTTTGTTTTCAAAATATGAAAACATTTATTTTCATTTCAAATGGCTTAGCATCGAAGAGACTATTAAGGTTAGAAAAGAATTAGTTGATAAAATAATTCCTTTACCTCATACATTTTTTCCTTCAATTAAAATAAAAGAAAAAGAAAAAATTTATTCAATATCTTTGATATCTAAAGCAACTCCACCTTCAATAATCAGAGTTTTAGGAAATTATGATAGTTTTAGTTCTAGAACAAGCGTAGCGAAGATTGTAAGTAAAATACCGAAATCTTTCGTTTATCTTTCCTATTCAAAATCAAAGAATATTAATCGATTACCAAGTCTTCCAGTTCTAACAAGCTATCCTTTTGAAGCAATAAGCCATCCTTTACCTCTTAATCATTATTTGCAAATACTAACCAGATCAAAAGCTTCTGTAGCACCAATTTCAACTGGTTACGATACATACAGATATTGGGAAATACCTTTTTGTGGTGCTGCGCTAATAGCTCAAAATCAATACACAATAATTCCTAATAATTTTGAACATAAGAAGAACGCATTATTTTTTGGTTCGCTTAAAGAACTTAAAGATATCCTTGAATATTACTTTCTAGAGGGTAATGAAGAAGAATTATTAAAGATAGCCGAGAATGGAAGAAGACATTTGCTACAATATCATACACCTCAACATAGGGCAAATTATGTAATTGAAAGTATAAAAAGAAGAATTTAGTTCTCGCTCATTAATTACAAAGATCATTAAATGTGGCTAATCCAAAAGATTTTAAAGAAATGTTAGTAATTCTTCTATTATCAAAAAGAGGCGAAATAAAAATAAGCATGATTCTACCTTATAATCCAAGAGACATAATCAAGGTTATCATAAGCACTATTGCAACAAATATTGCCTTTATTATAATTTCTTTCATATATTTATTTTTGGATTTGAGAAAGCACGTGATTTATATCTTTCTAAGTTAAGATTTGAAAAGATAGCAAAAATTTTAAGGCTCAAAGAATTAATAATTATCTTCTTTGAAGATAGACAAAAATTAAAATTTATTTTTGATTGTAATACTTTAGATTTAATTCATCTTTTACTTGAAGCAGAAAGAGATGTGTTAAAACTTTCACAAGCTTTGGTTAAAGAAGATTCTGTAATAATCGATGTTGGAGCTTATAGAGGAGGATATACAATAAGATTTGCTAAGAAAGCAATAAAAGGCAAAGTAATTGCTATTGAACCTGATTCTGAAAACTACAAGTTCTTAATTCTGAATATCTATTATAATGATGTTAAGAATGCAACAGTGTATAAAACAATTGCATACGGTCATCGAGCAAAAATAAAGTTTTTTGAGAATAAAGATGTACCAGCAATGTCCAGAGTTGTTACCAATAACAGCAACATAGAAATAGAAGCAATAACTTTGGATGAAATTACTAAATCAAATGGATTGAAGAAAATAGACTTGATAAAAATCGATGCGGAAGGTTCAGAATATGAAATACTCAAAGGTTCTGAATACACACTAAAGTTGACTAAATATCTTATAATTGAAGTTAGCACAGATCTTAAACAAATTTTAGATTTTCTTGAAGAAAGAGGATTTATAGTATTAAACTTAGGCAATTTTTATAGACTAGGACTATTTTACATATGTGCCATAAATAGGAGATTTTATTATGAGTAGATTATTCTACGTAAGTTTTTGGGGAACAAGCAAAGGTTGGTGGGATAGGCTTGATTTATTATTCGATAGTTTAAGTAAAGATTTCGAGGTATATGATGTAGGATTTCTTCACAATCATGCTTTTAAGATAGTAATAAAAAAAGATAATCATGTTAATTATGTTAGATTTCTCCTTAGATTTAAAAAGTTAGAAACTAAAATTATAATTAATCAATTATTTCGTTTTCCATTTTTAGTATATTTAGTTGCCAAATTTAGACCTATTGCAATTATCTTCTTTTCTAATGTTATTCCTTTGTATATTCTAACCATTATTTTCAAAATAAATAAGTTATTTAATTTTAAAGTAATTTTAGATCTAGATGAGTTTGGAGGTAAAGAAGAGGAAAGAAGGAATATGATTATAATTAACAAAATATATGATAAAATCACTGTAAGATTTTTAAGATTCTCCAATTTAATATTAGTATTAAACAATTTTGCCAAGAACTTTTTAAAGACTTATGGAATAAAAGATTCAAAAACATTTGTTTTGCCTCAATTCGTTAACCCTAATAGATTTAGAAACAATATAAGCAAAGAAGAATTAAGGGAAAAACTAGGGCTGAATAAAGACGAGATTATAATTATAACTAGCGGAGTTTTTAGGGCAGGGAATTATTCAGCAATGTTAAAATTTATAAGAACGTTTGCTAGCTTAGAAAACGAGCTTAAGAAAAATCTTTCGCTTGTGATAATAGGCGTTGCTCATAGAAAAGAGTTTATCTCAAAGGCAATCGAAGAAGGAAATAAAGTAGGCTTAAAAGTAAAGTATCTGGGACCATATTCTAAGGAGATGTTGAACCATTACTTAAGGGCTTCCGATATAGTTCTCTTTTTAAGCTTGAAAAATCTAGGATCATGTTTTAATACCCCAATAAGGTTATCTGAATATCTAATGAGCAGAACGCCTATATTGGCTGTTGATCTGCCTAATGTAAGAGAATATATAAAAGATGAAAATTTTTTATTCGATATTAATAATGAAGAAGACATTTCTAATAAAGTAAAGAATTTGATTAATTTAATAAGGAGAAATAAGTTAAATTTTGAAGCAAAAATGCCATCTGAATTAAATTTAAAAAATACTTATTCAAAATTAAATGAAAAATTAATCGATGTAATTCATGGAAAGATTTAAAGCTTTTCTCCCTTTATATTATTCTTTGAAAGGAAGGATTAGTTTTATTTTAGAAATCGAAAACATAGCAAGAACATTCGAGAATTTTGGTAATGCACTTCTATATTTTGCAGGTATCAAAGATAAAGTAAAATTGAAATTTAGGAGCGGTTTAACGATAGATGCTGATAGAGAAACAAAATGGTTAGCATACGCTTTATACGAGTTATATAAAAGTGTTCTTTTAAAAGATGTAAAAGAGAATTGTGAATATTGCTGGCGTGTTGATTGGCAGAATAAAATTCTAATTTTACCAAACGGATTACGCTTTTACTTATATTCAGTAGATCCTTTAATTTTCTCCGAAACCTTTATTCATGATATTCATTTCGTAGGATTTGATTTAAAAGATAAAGTAGTTGTTGACATTGGAGCTTTTGTTAGAGATACAGCATTATATTATGCAAACTTAGGAGCAATTGTTTATGCTTATGAACCACATCCAGTCAATTTTTATTGGCTGAAGAAAAACATTGAATTAAATCCCCGCTTAAAAGATAGGATAAAAATATTTAATGAAGCAGTAGGAGAAAATGAAGAAATCGAAATATCGATAGGAAGAAACATAAACGGAGGTTTTAGTATTTACGGTCAAGTTAAAGGAAAAGCATTAAAGGTTAAAAGTGTAAGCCTTAGAAAAATTTTAGAAGAAAACGATTTAAACCATCCATACTTATTGAAAACTGACTGCAAAGGTTGCGAATATTACATTATCGAAGATGATGCAATTTCAAAATTCGAAAAAGTGAAAATGAATATACTGGTTTTAATAGACCTAAAGTAGACTATATAATAAATAAATTAAAAAGCAAAGGCTTCAGCAAATTTAGAATATATAAGCACAATTGGGGCATTTATCATTTACCGGATCATGGAACAATATATGCTGAAAAATAAAATACCCCAATTATTTACGGTACAATTAATTAATAATATTACGATGCTTTTAAGCAAAATTTAAGGTTTAAGCTCTTTTTTTATAACAAATTTTATCTTTTCTAAAATAAAGGAAGAAAGATTTATATACTTTTAAAATGTTGCAATATCAATGAAAATAAGTAAAAAAATTGTTATAATAGCAACCTCAATAATTCTAGCAATATTTTTAGTTGCTACAATAATCGAACAAGGTGTTGCAATGACTCTTACCGGCGAAATGACGTTTGGAGGAGGTGCTGGTGATGTTGCCCAAGCTATTGCATTGTGGGATGCAAAAAAAGTAATTGTTGGATACACGCATAGCTTTGGTGCAGGAGGCTTAGATGCATTCATAGCTGTTAATGATACTACACTTAAAATGTGGACTTTTGGAACGCCTAGAGATGAGCAAGCTTTTGCTGTTGCTATCCATGATAACTATGCTTATATTGTCGGAGCAATAGATTATGCTGTTGCTCCAAATATTAACTATTTTGATATATTCGTAGCCAAATGGGATTTAATGCTTGAGACACTAGTCGGCTTTACAGTAATTGGTTGGAATGAACATCCCTTTGCTGATGCTGCTTTTGCAGTTGCAGCTGATGATACTTATGTTTTTGTAACAGGAAGGTGGGCAGACGATAAATCATTTCTAGCAATACTTGATGCTGATACTTTAAGTGTAGTAAAAATGTATGAATTGGACTTAGGAACAGGTAATGAATTTGCGTATGCTGTAGACTTCACTACAGGTATTACAGGTTATTATATTATAGTAGGCGGTGCTACTAACGACCCATTAGGTTTCGGAGATTATGATGCTTTCCTTGCAAGAATAGATTTTGATGGAAGCACAGCAACCTTACAATGGGCTTTAGAATTTGGAACGGGAGATCTGGATGCCGTCACTTCAATTAAATTTGTTTCATATGAAACATTTGCAGTAGGTGGTACTTTGGGAGGCAACGGTTTCATTGGATATTTCACAATAGACGGAGGATTTTTAAAGGCAAGAGCTACAGTATTTTCTAGCACAAGTATAATAACAAGCCTCGCTTGGAATAGCACACATCTTGCTGCTGCAGGATTCTTCAATAATCCTCCAAATCTGGATGATGCTTACATATTGCTAATAGATGAAAATGGTTTATTGGTTGATGCAACAGGTTATGGTGGTGGACATATTGATAGAGCTCATGGAGTTGCTCTTGATTCAAGCAATGTTCATGTTGCAGGAATCACTTCCACTTTTCCCAATAATGTTTTCGCTCCATCATTTACTTATGAAGAAGTGCAAGTACTACTTACTTCTTTTACCCCAACTATTACTCCATATATGGAAACTGCGGATATTACCCTCTCTCTTTCTCTAAATGTGTTAACACTAGGAACCGATTTTAATGTAAATTCTTTATTTATTACAGTTTTACCAATACATATAATATCAACTCTGACTTTCAATAGTCCAGTAAACGGGGACGTTTTTATCGTAAGATTTACTACTTAAAAATAAAATTATTTTTTTTCTTTAATTAAATTTTTGTATTTAACAATATTTTCTACTACAAAGAATAGGTTGCTGATATACTTACGAATTAAACAAAATTTTGTTTTTAATTTTCGAGTATTCTCTTTTATCTTTGTAAGATTTTTGCCTCCTTTATTTCTCAGAAATTTAAATTTTGTTTCCATTTCTCATAAAGTGCTTATTCTTAAACAATTTCATTATTTACCGCTTGTAATTAATGTTTATAAATTACGCCATAGAAAAATTAAATATAAAAAACTTTTCAGTATAAAAAAGGTTTTCTGGGTCGCATTACTGCCATCAAATGCGAGATGCATCTATTAATCGATAGTAAGAACGATGAATCGCTTTGAAAAGAGAAACCGCGACCTTTTCAAGGGGAGAAAGTCAAATGAAAAAATATAAAATAGCTGGACATAAATATTGGTTTACTAAGGAATCAATTGAATATATAACGAGAAATATTCAAGATTTGCTAGAAAAAGGAGAATATCTTACTGAAGGAAAATATTGTAGAGAATTTGAAAAAGAATTTTCTAGCTACATAGGAGTTAAATACTCAATAGTAACTTCTAGCGGGACATCAGCTCTCGATGCAGTATTACAGGCTTTACAAGTTAAAGGTTATGAAGTTATAGTACCAACTAATACGTTTATAGCAACAGCTGCAGCAGTTATAAGAGCTGGTGGCATACCTGTTCTTGCAGATTGTGATGAATATTTAAACTTAGATATCGATGATGCAATAAAGCGTGTGACACAAAAAACAAAAGCTATAATAATTGTTCATATAGGCGGTTTAATTTCACCAAGAATAGAGGAACTAAGGGAATACTGCGATAAAAAAGGAATATATTTAATCGAAGACGCAGCACATGCCCATGGAAGCAAATATAATGGAAAAATGGCTGGTTCTTTTGGCTATGCAGCTATTTTTTCTTTTTTCTCAACAAAAGTTATGAGCATTGGTGAAGGAGGAATGGTAGTAACAAATGATGAAGAACTGGCTCAAAAGATTAGAATATTAAAAGATCAAGGTAAAGAACCAAAGGGAATTTATCAAAATATATATTCAATTCTAGGCAACAATTGGAGAATGACAGAATTTCAGGCTATAATTGGTCTGGCTCAGCTCAAATTAATTGAGGAATCGATATCTAGAAGAGAAAAAATTGCAAAAATTTATAATGAAAAATTGCAAAAAATAAATAAAGTAGAACCAAGAAAAATTCCAGAAAAAGAAAGATGTAATTTTTATAAGTATGTCGTTTATTTAAAAGATCCAAAGCTTCAAAGAGAAAAAATATATGAACAAATGAAGGAATTATTCGGAATATCATTAAGCGGTTTTGTATATGAAATACCTCTGCATAAACAACCTATATTCGAAAATTTGAAAATTAATCTTCCTAAAGCTGAAAAATTATGCAGTTCCCATATCTGTTTACCAATATATCCAACATTAACCAGCGAAGAAGCAGAATATATAATTGATTCTTTATTAAGTCTTATTTAATTATATATTTAATGATAATTGGAGTAACAGGAGGCTCAGGATTCATTGGTTCAAGATTGATCAAAAAATTAATTGAAAAAAATTATGAAGTTGTTAACATTGATATTGTCCCACCTAATAATAAAATTAACTTCATTAAAGCAGACATTACAGATTTAAACCAAATTAAAAATGCTTTGAAAAACATAGATTTGCTATTCCATTTAGCAGGATCCACCGTTGAAAAATCTAGAAAGAAAACATATGAAAGCTTCATTTTAGATGTATTAGGTACTTTAAACGTATTAGAAGCCTGTAAAGTTAATGGCGTTAAAAAAATAATTTTTGCAAGTTCTTTTTATGTTTACGATGGTTTAGATCCTAAAATGGTTGTTAATGAAATAACACCCCTTGAACCTAGAAATATGGAGTTATTTGGTGCAAGTAAGTTAATTTGCGAATCATTGATATTTGATTATTATAGAAAGTATCAATTAAAATATGTAATTTTAAGAATTGGGCCAGTTTATGGTTGGGGAAACTGTACAAGTGTTATAAAAACTTTTATCGAAGCTGCTTTATCTGGCCAACCTATTGAAGTATGGGGTAAAGGTGAAAGGAAAAACCAATACACATTTGTTGAAGATGTTGTTGAAGGATGCATATTAGCTATGAATAAAGATAACGAAATATATAATCTTATATCACCTGAATATGTAAGCATAAAAGAAATAGCCCAAATTCTCAAAGATAAATATGGATTTGAAGTTGTATTTAATCCAATTCAAAAGGAAGGCCCGAGCATGCCTTATATATCTCCTTTAAAAGCAATGACAGAACTGAAATGGAAATATACTCCTCTTGAAAAAGGTATAGAGATTACAATTAATGAAGCTAAAAAGGAAAAAAATCTCCAGTAAATTCTTTATTGAAACAGATTATGCTAATAGCTGGGTACAGAGAGTAAAAAATTTACCTTTATACGATCCTGTTTTTCTAAAAATTATAGATTTGCTAAAAATAAATCCTGGTGAAAAGATTCTTGAAATAGGTACAGGTGAAGGAAGATTCATTAAAATTATATTAAATAATCAAGCTGAATATTTTGGAATAGATATTTCCTTTATCATATTAAGATATGCAAAATTGAAACCACGTAATTATCTAGTAAATCTAATATGTGCAGATGCATCATATCTTCCTTTCAAGGATAAATCGATCGATAAATGTTTTTCATATAATACATTCTACTTTATAGAAAATGATAAAGAAGTAATAAAAGAAATATTAAGGGTAACAAAGTTTAATGCAGTTATAGAAGCAAAATACTTGGCAGTATTCAAATTTTCATGAGCATGTTTAGACATCGCATATATAAGTTCGCATTAAGAATATTAAGGTATTTAATAAGTAACAAATTTTCTAAATTGTCTATAATAAAAATATTAAGCTTTATTTATTACAGAAACAGAGTGGAACATTTTTTAAATTCAAATAGGTTATATTACTACCAACCTTTTAAAGCACAGCTTGAAAGAGATTTCAAAATTATAAAAAATTAGGATTTCATGTGAAATTCATATATCTTAATAAACTAAAATTCCTTAGTCCAACCTTCCTAGTTATGATCAAAAGAGTTAATTTTTAATAAGATGTTTAAATTTTTCTTAAAATTTATAAAAATTGAGTAAAAATATGAAAGTTGGTTTAGTTACTTTCGCTTATCCAATAAATAGGAATTATTATTGGATAGGGGTAGAAAGAAGTGTTGAAGCATTTGCTAAAGCCCTTGCAAAAGAAGGGGTAGAGGTTTCAGTGTTTTGCTCTACTATAAACGGTGTAGTTCAAAAGGAACAAAATGATGAAAATTTAAAGATATTACAAACACATGCTGTAAGTACAGGTATGCTGAATTTAAACGTAATATTATTCACTTTTTATACTTATCGTAAATATTTTGAGGAATTAAAAAAGCAAGACATAATTCATATATTTGCTTCTTCCCATTTTCCTATTTTTAAAAATAAGTTTAATAAAATTATTACACATATATTTCATGAACCAATTCTTTCTGACCAACCTTTTTCGCTTTTAATACAAACAATATATCAACGTGCTTATAATTATTTCCTTTATAAATTATCCGATATTATTTCAGTGGAATATTTGCCAGGAACATATGAATGGAATGAATTGCTCAAAATATATAATTTAAGCAATGATAAGGTTATTTTCTCGCCTGTAGAAGGAGTTGATTTAAATGTGTTTAATGATAAAGTAGACTGCAAAGATATTGTTGAAAAATACGGGAGTGATTACATTTTAGCTATTGGTCCCTTTAGAGTAGATAAAGGATACAATTATATGATTCGAGCCATACCCCTTGTAATTAAAGAAGTAAAGGATGCTCATTTCTTATTTGTAGGATCCACGAAAAATATTGATTACTTATTTAATTTGATCAATAGGTTAGGCATAAAAGATAAGATCACATTTACTGGATTTGTTCATGATAATCTATTGCCAAAATTTTACAGAGCCGCAAAATTTTTAGTCTTTCCTGCATTAAGAGAAGGAATGCCATTAATACCACTAGAGGCAATGGCATGTGGTACTCCAGTTATATCTTCAGACCTACCAATTACAAGATATGAACTTGGAAATGCGGGAATTTTTGTAAAACCTAGGGATCCTAATGCAATTGCAAAGGCGATAATTGCATTATTAAACGATGATAATCTAAGAAAGGAGTTAAGCAGAAGAGGATTGGAAAGAGTTAAAAGATTTACTTGGGAAAATTGTGCAAAAAATTGGACAAAGTTATATCAAAAAATTTTGAATGAAGATGAAGAATTTAAGAAAAGTTATAATAGTTCATACTCACCTTACTTGGAATAGAACACCTGTATTTGAATACATTGCTAAGAATATAGATCTTACTGTATTATCTACAAGGTCAACTTCCACAACAAAACAAAAATATAACTTTAATCACATCGAATTATTCCAGCAAAATTATTTAGATTTCTTAAAAAACTCAGTAATATTATTTGCTCAAATTATAAAAGGAAAATACAATGTTATAATATGGGCTGATACAATATTTAGATTGGAACTTTTGTTCTTGATACTTATAAAAAAATTTATTGGAAAAATTGTTATATGGGCTGATATTTGGGATTGG
The DNA here is from genome assembly GCA_032249055.1 of Thermoproteota archaeon. Lineage (GTDB taxonomy): Archaea > Thermoproteota > Thermoprotei > Gearchaeales > Gearchaeaceae > SCGC-AAA471-B05. The sequence continues at coordinate 10,534 of JAVVGP010000021.1, forward strand.
AAGAAAAGTCTTATAAGAAGGATCATAGAGCCTTATGCAATTTTCATATTCAGAAAATCAGATAAAATTATAACGCATGGGAGAAAGCATTATAAATACTTTAGAAAAATAGGTTTACCAAAACATAAAATCACAATAATAAGAAATTCTTCTTTACTAAACATTGATGAAGAAAAAATAAATAAAGCTAAAGAAATGAAAGAGAAATATGCAAAAAATAATAAAGTAATTTTATATGCAGGACGTTTAGTTGAAAGGAAAGGTGTTGAATATTTAATTAAGGCTTTTAAATTGCTTATTGAAGAAATAAATAACGTTGAACTATGGATCATAGGTGATGGCCCTCTTAATAAAAAGCTTATTTATTTAAGCAAAGAACTAGGATTAAAAGAGAAGTGTAAATTTTTTGGATGGAAAAGTCATAATGAAATAACCTTATATATGTTGGCATGTGATGTTTTTGTTTTGCCAGCAATAAACCATGATAAAGAAGGGGCTGAACCTTGGGGATTGGTAGTTAATGAAGCACTTTGGGCTTCGAGACCTGTGGTAGTTACAGATGCTGTAGGTTGCTCTGAAGATTTAGTTTTGAATGGATATAATGGATATATTGTAAAGGAAAAGGATATTGCAGCTTTAAAAAATGCATTAAAAGATATATTGGCTAATGAAAATAAGCTAATTCAGTTTAAATCCAATGCTTATAAGATTATTAAAAACTACACTTATGAAAACATGGCTAAAGACATATTAAATGCAATTATTCCTATATCATAAATTTATTAAAGATTTTAATAAAGTTTTTTATGGTATATAAAATTATTATATTAGGTGCTAATGATAAATATAATTTAGAATGGTTTTATCAATATAATTTTATAAAATATTATAATTTTCAAGTAATTCCCATTTTATATAATTTATACGGTTATTTTTATCCTAATTATAATTTGTTTTCTAGATTATACTTAGCAAGATATAATAGGAAAGTTAGTAAAATTGTTGAAAAAACAAAACCTGATATTACATTAATTTTTAAAGGAATATATTTAACAGAACAAACCATGACTCATATAAGAAAATTTTGCAACTTAATTATTCATTATATGACTGATGAAGCAGAAGGTAATAATTTTGAGAGATCAAAAAAGGTTTCTTTATTAAGTGACTATGTTTTCACTTCAATGGAAAAATTCATACCGTTGTATAAAAAACTAGGAATCAATGCAAAGTATTTAGGTTACGCTTGTGAACCAGATATACATAGAAAACTACCATTTAATATAAATGATTACAGGCACTTTAGTTGCGATATATGCTTCATAGGCACTTACAGAAAAGAAAGAGAATATTTGTTATCCAAACTTAAAAACTATAATTTAAAGATCTTTGGTCCAGGATGGTTTTTAAGATGCAAGAATAAACAATTAAGAAAAAAAATAATGGGCAGAAGTGTAAAAGGGCATGAGCTTACAAAGGCATATAATTATAGTAAAATTGCAATAAATATTTTTAAAAAAATCGATGCTCTATTCGGTATGAAAGCTAATATGCGTGTATATGAGGCATTGGGATGCGGTTCATTTCTTCTAACAGATTATGCCAATGGTATAGAAGATTTATTCCAAATAGGAAAGGAAATAATTATTTACAACAACGATGATTTACTTGAAAAAATTGACTACTACTTAAGTAATAAGAAAGAAAGAGAAGAAATTGCAATAAAGGGACAGGAAAAAGTATATAAAAATTATACTTACTGGCACAGAATTAATGAGATTCTTAAAACAATAAAATGGTGAGAAAGTTATTTTATGGAAGTTATTTACCAAATTTGTAGTTTTGTAAAGAAAGATCTTACATGGGAAACTGCTATACAAGCAACTAATTATTTGAAAAAAGAAAATGTTCTAAAAAAATTAATAAGTCTTGACATTTTCTATAACTTAAAATCTAAAGATTCATATAGTTCACAAGGTAAAAATTTAAACGTTATTTCACCATTTAGAAGTATTTATAAAAATAAATTAGTAAATAACATACTACTTCCAATACTATTTGATAAACTTTCTTCTATTTTTTTCGTTGAAAAATGCGATATATTTCACGGATGGGCCAACCATAGTCTATTATCCATTAAGAAAGCAAAAAAATTAGGAAGCAAATGTGTCCTTGAAGTAGGAAGTGCGCATATTTTAGAGGAAACGAAGATACTTATAAGAGAAGCTAGAAGATGG
>JAVVGP010000022.1:0-11819 GCA_032249055.1 Thermoproteota archaeon
GTTATTAGTCCTTTTTTAAGCAAACTTTTTGCCAATTTTTTCTTTTTTGCTAACAGTTTATTGAAATAAGTAGATCTCTTTCCAAACTCTGGAAAGGTAACGTGCATGAGAAAAAGTAATTCATCTTTAGATAGTTTATCATAAAGTTCTCTGATTAATTTCATTGCTGCAAGAAGTTCTTTAAAGTGTGGATCTACGCTATTTTCTTTAACAATTTGCTCATAAATTTCCGTTCCTTTTTCAGTAAGAGAGCATCGCCCGCGTTTATCAACAGAAAAAGCATTTACATAGTAAGCGGGTTTATCTATTAATTCACTTATATCAGATGAAAAGGGCCCTTTATGGTGCTTTTTAAATTTTAAAAACCTTGAAGCTTTAGGGTATGTTTTAGATAAAATGAACAGTTCCTTCTGTAAATGTTCACGTGAAGGAATTGGCCTATCAACAACTCCGAGAATTAAAATCATATATCTCTCGATTATCTCAAGCTCATTAAGCTCTTTTTGCATATTCTTATAGTTTTAAGATTTTTAGATATTTAAAAGTTTAATAGTCATACTTACAGTGAAGTTTTTTACAAGAACGATGCGATCGAGCAAGTTATTACAATATGCTATAAATGTAAAGTAGCATTATAAGTGTTTAGCTGGAACTCAGATTAACCTAATAGAGAAGCGAAATTTTCTAAACTAGTAAATTAATAGAATAGGAAAAGAATGTAATAATAATAGATCAAATAAGTAAGGTTATAATTTTCATCTTTGCTGGACAGACATTTCTTTATGATAGTTTATTTGGATGATATTCTTGTAGGTATAGGTTATTGTAGTAAGGATTAAAAGTTTAAATTTTGCACTAAGCCATCTTAAGTGTAAGATTTAAAGAATATTTAAATGTTTATAGAGATTGCTAAGATTTATTAAATTAAATGGAAGTTCAAGAAATAGCCAAGTTATACGACCATGTAGAGCCGATTCCTTTAGATATCTATCCAATTGTAAAGGTAGAAAATCACACAATGGGAAACCGTCTGTCTGAATATATTGCACAAAAAATTCCACATGCAGTTGTTGATAAAATAGTTAAGAACAAAATTCCTGTAGAAGTGCATGGTGCATACGATGGTCATATTAGCATTCTTAAAAAGAAGTATAGATGGGATAGTGTAACGCTTTATTATTCAATGTCAAAGCCTAATCAACGTAGATTTAAATACGAAAGACCAAAATTTTACAAAGTTACAACCAAAGGAAAAAGCTTTATTATTCTAACCGTCTTTCCAGGTAAAGATTATGTAAATCACTATGCAAGCTTGTTGAAGAACTCGATAGAAAGTAAAATGCCAGGTCTCTCAGCGGATATACTAAGCGTTTTTCGATACCCTGAGATAGAAGAGAACATATATGCTTGGAGTGGTCTTGCTGAAATGAATATTGTTCAAGAAAATGATGTAATAATTATTGGTTATCTTTCGCATATAATACGAGAGTTTATGTGGAACGGATTTGATTTGGTCAAAAGCCGTGTTTATTCAAAAGATAATCTGTTCGAGTGGATAATAATGAAGAATAATAGAGGGCATAGAATTCTCCTTTTAGGCTCCATTTACAGTTATTGGGGCGATATTATAGGTAGGATCGCAGAAAATCTTTATCATGAGGGAGCAAGTCTTATAGTACATATAGCTAATGTAGGGTCATGTAGAGAGCCTAAGGACGTTTATTCAAACATTTTCATTCCAATGTTTTTTTGTAAGAAAGAAGGAGGAACTATTACTTTTTCTGCAAATCCATGGAATCCTCTCCTCGAAGAATACTGGGATTATAATAGCGGAATACATATGGTCATACCCACCACGTTAGAAGAAACATACGATACAAGGAAAATTATTACGCGTCTCGGTGTTACGTCTGTTGATACTGAGGCTACTAACATTGTCATGGCTGCTGAAAAGTATACTCGAACTTCGGGTAGGTTGGTGGGATTCAGTGGAGTTTATATCTGCACCGATTATGTGCGAAAGTCTTCGCAAAAGAGACTGAAACCCAAATTTGATTTAGCAAATAGAACTCCGAAAGCTAATGAGGTTCGTGAGAGAGCTATTGTTAATTGTATAAGAACCGTCATGCCTTTTTTTCAAAAATTAACTATAACCCCAAGAGCTTAAGACTTTTTGGCTTATATTATTCAGAATCATGATAATGAATGTAATCTTCTCTTTCAGTCTTAATAGCAGCGTTTACCAACTTTAGTTCTTCCAACTCATTTCTCATATTCTCTATGATCTTCAAACCTAACGGAGTAAGAGCATAATATGATAGCGATTTACTTCTTCTTTGTATTATGTTCTTTACGAGGTTTACATTTTTAAGAAGTTTAAGATGGTATGCCAAGACGCTAGAACTTAAACCAAGTCTCTTTTTTAACTCGTTAAACGATTTCCCTTCACTTGGATTATTAGGATTATAAAGAGTTAACAAAATTTCAATACGTTTTTCATCAGAGAGGGCAGAATATAGTCTTGCATAATCTCTTACTTGAATTCCTAAGGATTCTAACTTTTTTGTAATTCCCATTTTTCACTATATACAAAATACTAGAACGAATATTTAAAGTTAATTTTTATTGACTAAGTTAATTTTTCTATACTGTAAAATACCCATCTTTGGTGAAAAACTTATAATTAATAATTTTCTCCTCTAAACTCAGTACTACTTAAGATAATGTTCATGGTTATGAGATTGTTATAAGATTATCCATATCATGACCATTTTAGTGTTTTTAAGTTGCATAAAGTTTAAGTGTTTATTATAAAAATTTTTTCAATTTCTCTATAAAGTTTTTAACATCTTCCATAGCACTTCTTACAGCTTCTTCTGGAAACCAATTCTCATAAAAGTTTTGATGAAGTGAAGTAGCTGAGAACCAGAATTTCATGATTTCTTTATCATCTTTCTCTTTGCTTAATTCTGCAACATACCTGAGTAACTCTCCATGACTTCTAAGCTCTTTTCCTTCTTTTGCAGCTAAAGCCTTAACAATCTGAGTTGCAGCTCCCCAAGCTTTTTCTGATGCTTGAACTAAATCTTTTTTCGTTAAGAATTCTTCCGCATTCCTTAAATATTTTTCTGAAAGCTTTAAATGAATTTCAGCTTTTGTTTCAGGATCAAGAGGTTCATTAAGAAATTTTGATAAAGCTTCTATCATTAATTCTTCTTCAGAAATTCCAGCTCTTTCGGCTTCTTCCTTTAATTTTTTCTCAATTTTCTTAGGTAATACTAAAGATATCACTTCTTTAAAAAATATCTTAAAAATTCTATAAAAGTATGTTGATATGAAATTTAAGCTTAATGAATTTACAATCTATTTTTAAGACTATTGAACAATAATTTCCATTGATCCTTTTAGGAAAGAATGATATTTTAAATTCTTTTTTTATAAAAAATAATAAAATCTTATAATTTATGCAAACTATCAGCATAAGAATAGACGAAGAGTTGAAGAAAAAGATGACGGAGTTAAGCCATATAAATTGGAGCGAAGTAATAAGGAGGAAAATAGAGGAGGTCATAGAAGAAGAAATGAAAAGAAAGAAGGGAGGAAAAGATTATAAAAGAATATTAGAAGCTTCTGTAAAATCTTACGAATTCTTCCTAAAATACGGCAGTAAAAAGTCTGAAGAAAGCATAAGAAAATGGCGTGATAGAAATTGGCAGTAGTTATATCTCATTTTTAAGTTCTTTAGTTCTAGAAAGTTATGTACTTGCTTCTTCTCGTTAGAACTAAAATAGATTACCGGAAAATCTTTACAATAGGCTGAAATCTTACCACTTATGGCATTATGTGAAGATTTAAATGTTTTTTAAGATTAGACGACGGCCTTTTCAGCCTATCAATGTCTTTATATGATTTAGTAAAAGCATTCAGAGTTGCTATATTGAAATGAAGGTTTCTTTAAATTATGAGGAAATTCTAGCTATAAGACTACTATCAAATGGGATATATAGCTTCTAATATAAAATGACTATGAAGTGCTCTTAAAAAGATTTCTTATTGGAGAGGAGGTCAACTTTTTGAATAAAAGAGTATAAGAAAAGTGATAGATTATAGCATGGTATAATTTAAATTAGTATAATTATGATTATACAAAATTACTTCAAAAATTGGGAAAAAGAATTAAAAGTTATAAATTCCATCTTTTAATCGTTTATAGAAAAGGACAAGAAGATAACTTAATATTAGAAGTTAATAAAAACATAATATGATTATTTCTTTTATAAAGTTACCTAAAGAAGCCAAAGAAATGCTTAAAGAATATGAAGTAAAAGATGAGAACATTAGCGATGAAGATTTGGAAAAAGCTAAGATCATCATTGCTCTTCCTAGAGATATTAACGAAAGCATAATTTCCAAAGCTAAGAATCTTGAAGCAATACAAACAATATCAGCAGGTGTTGATGGTTTGCCTTTTCATATTTTGCCTAAAAATGTTAAAGTATTTTCCAATGCCGGTGCTTTTAATATTCCTGTAGCTGAGCATGCATGGGCTTTAATACTTGCTTCAGCAAAAATGGTTGGAAGAAAGAAACCTTACAAAACTTATTTGCTAACAAACAAAACTTTGCTTGTGTTAGGTGCAGGAGAAATAGGTAGCGAAATAGCAAGAATTGGAAAATTTGCTTTCAATATGTATGTAATAGGTGTATCAAGATCATTTAAATATCCTCAATACTTCGATGAAAGATATAACATAGATAAACTTACTGAAGTTATACCTAGAGCAAACGTTATTGTTAATGCTCTTCCTTTAAACAAGTATACATTTAAAATATTGAATTATGATTTGTTAAAGCATGTTGCTAAAGAATGTATTATTGTTAATGTTGGAAGAGGAGATACGATAGATGAAGAAGGAATTTATAGACTTCTCAAAGAAAGACCTGATGTAAGATTTGCAACAGACGTATTTTGGATTAAGAATGGCTATGAGGATTTTGAATCAAAGCTTTGGGAGCTTGAGAATTTTACAGGCACTCCTCATATAGCTGGTGGAGGAGGAAATGAGGAAGTGTTGATGAATGCAATAATTAAAGCTGTTAAAAACGTCAAAATGTACTTGGAAAGAGGAGAAGCCAAAAATTTAGTAAGAATTGAAGATTACATTTTTACATTATCAGAATAAATGGTAAGACACTGAGCTCTTATGCTGTTTATTTTAAAAAATTTGGCGATATCTCATTTAACTTAAACAAGAACTTTATAAGACTTAAGAAAAGCTTTCTGTGTTGCTATATTTAAGAAGATTTTTTAGAGCCTAGTTTTTTGACTAAAATCCTTCGAAGATTTCTTAAAGCCATAAATGGGAAAACTTTGAGCTGAAGGTTTTTCATAAAATTATAAATTAATGTGGGAACAATGAATCATTCTAAAAAATTCTAACTTCAAATTAGAGAAAATAGAAAAACTTGCATAGCTATTTTATAAGCTTAAAGCTAAGGCTAGAAAGTTTGGATGTGCTGATACTTTGAAAAATAGGTTCATTTCTCAGTATTTCCTAATAGTTAAGCCTAGGAAATAGTAGATTTTATTTTTTAGCAAAATTATTCAAAGATCTGCATGAAATTGCTTTATTTTATGAAGTAGTTTCATGCAGATTGAGGAGTAAAATGCTGAATTATAAAAAATAAATAAAAAATAAATTCAGGATGGCCCGCTGGCGGCCATCTTAATTTTAAATTATTTAAAAATAAAAAAGTATGTTCCTAAGCTAGAGGATTCGTTTAATTTTTGGTAATGAAAATCATTTATTATCGCAATCTTAATACTTAAAAATTATTAAGTAGTAAATTAATTTATGAGAGGCATAGTAAGGCGTATGAACCGAATTTTTAGATATAATGGAAAGACATTCATTGTAGCACTAGACCATGGAGTGAGCTATGGTTTTATTAAAGGCTTAGAAGATCCGCTATATATAATTAATTTGTTGAGTGATTATGTTGATGCAATAATACTAAACAAAGGAATCATTAGAGTATTAGATGATAGCATACCAAATAAAGTAGGAATCATTCTTAAGCTAAATGGAATAACTAAATATGCTGAGAATCCCTATGATTTAAGGCTATTAAGCAATGTTGAGGAGGCTTTATCCTACGATGTTGACGCGATATCTTATGAGCTATATATTGGAGGTTCTCAAGAGAGTAGACAATTAGAAGAGGCCTCGAAGTTGCTTATCAAAGCCAACAAATGGGATATTCCAGTAATCCTCCATATTTATCCTCATGGAGAGAAACAAGATCCTGAAATGGTTTCTCATTGTATTAGGCTTGGTTGGGAGTTAGGGGCTGATGTTATAAAAACATATTATTTCAGCAATATCTCACAAATAATTAATCATGTAAACGTACCTATAATAGCTGCAGGAGGTCCTAGAATGGAAACACCTGAGCATGTAATCAATTATGTGAGGAATGCGATAAATGAGGGTATGAAAGGTGTAGCGTTAGGTAGAAATTTATGGGGTTGGGATAGGGAGAAAGTAAAGGAGCTGGCCAAAATGATAAGAGACATTATTCATCCTCAGAAAGTTTGAAACAGATCACGTAATTTTAGATAAAGATTCTTAAATACTTCATAATTTTTCATATGAGTAGATCTTAATTTTTCCACGGGCTCTATTACCGATATAATGCTTGAGTTAACGATACTGTCAAAATCTATATCCACATTGCCTGCTCTAGCCGCGATTATTGCTGCGCCTAGTGCAGCTGCCTCAATGTTAATCTTATATTGCCTGCGACCTAATAGTGATGAAACAATATTTATAATCGGCTTTCTGGCTAAACCTCCGTAGGATACTATTTCAATTGAATTCTGACTAAGACTTTCTATTATATTTGCGGCGACATATGCAAGGGCGTGGACCAATGCGGTCCATAAATCTCTGATATCATTATTTATTTTCAAGCCGTAAATCACTCCAGAAGCTTTCGGATCGAATATAGGTGATCTTTCACCCTGTAGATAAGGTAAGAAAATAATGTTAATAGCACTTTCAGAAACTTCTTCAACTTTAAAATCATACTTGGATTCTTTAAGAATATTACTTTTAAACCAATCAATAAGCGAGCCATACATGGAATTGCAACCATTAATTAAATATCCATAGTCTAGAAACAGGTCGTTATAGAAGCTCCTACTAGGCTTAGGGCTATCAGAACCTACTCCAGCACAGAATGTTGTACCGTAAGATGCAAAAGCTCTTTTTTTATTAGCTATCAATGCGAGTGCAGATGCTACAACATCTACAGTACCTATAGCTATGTTATTTATATTATATGTAGGTTCAACAAGAGCAGGTAGCTTACTAACAATATCTTTTAAGCCTACCATCTCTAAAATTTCCTCAGACCATGATCTAGATTTATGATCAAGTAATCCCCATTCTAAAGCTATATGGGTATCCTGCTTAATTTCGCCTGTTAGTTTCATGAATATATAGCCATTTAGATCCATGAAGTATCTAATTTTTTCAAAAAGCGAGGAGTATCTATTTTTAAGCCAAAGGATTTTTTGGAAAACCATTTGAGCGTTTAATGGATTTAAATTAATTCTGAGAAATAAATCCTCATCAAACATATTGAAATATTCTGAGCCTACGAGCGAGTTATACATCAAAGCTCCGATTGGATCTAGATCGGAATTTACTAGCACTAGTACCGGAGCCATTGTGGAGAAGCCTATAAATTTAACATCATATTTATCCTTTATTTCTCGTACAAGCGATATTGTTTCTTGGACTATAGGTTTAATGTCTAAAAACTCATCATTAAAGATGATCGGTGTTGGTTTTTTAATTGTGTATATCTTACCCTTATCAGTAGGGCTTATAATTAAAGCTTTAATATTTGTGGAACCTACATCTATACCGGCTACTTTCATGGGATTATCACGGTTTTAAGTCCTGAGCCCTTCCTGGAGTTATCAAAAGCTAGCAGTATATCGCTTAATGGATATTTATGTGTTATCAGCTTCCTAAGATCAATTATTCTATTAATAATTAGCTCAATAGCCTTTCTATAATTATTTATCGTAGTGCCTGACGAGCCAGTGAGCAGTAATTGATTATAATGTATTTTATTTATTGAAATAGGTATAGTCACATCTGGATGGGAACCGGCAAAGAAAGTTATTCTAACTCCTTTCTTAATTAAAGATTCAACCTCTTTTATAGCTTCTTGATTTCCTACAGTAACATCAATGATGTCTATCGGCTCACCTATTTCGGTATATATCTCGTTAAGTGAGTTCAGACTAGCTACATTGATTACCTTATCAGCACCAAAAGATAGCGCGGCTTTTAATCTATGTTCAAGTAGTCCTATTACATATATTTTGCTCACATTATAGTAGTTTCTAAATAACATTATATGTATTAGAGCATTTGGCCCGTCCCCGATGATAGCAACCCTATCTTCATTCGCTGGATGAATTAAACTAATAGCATTTAGGCTAACGGCCACAAGCTCTATTAAAGCTCCCTCTTCAAATGATATGTGGTCCGGCAATTTAAATACTAAACCATTATCCACGAATCTACGCGGAACCCTCATCAGAGTTGCGTATGCACCATCAACATTAAGTCCTATACTAAGCATATCCTCACATAAGTTATGTAAACCTTTATGACAGTATCTACAGGTTAAGCACGGAGCATCTGCAGCGATATTGACCCTTTCTCCAACCATGAATTCTGGTGATTTGCTATCAACTATAATACCTGAAACTTCATGCCCAAGAATTATAGGGGATTTTACAGATGAACTGCCAGAATAATATATTCTAACATCGGTAGGGCAGACTCCAACTATTATTGGCTTGATAATTAATTCTCCATCGCCGATTATTGGATCATCCAATTCAACAATTTTTAAATTTAACGGGCTATAATATACTGCAGCTTTCATAATAGTATGTCCTCCCCATTAATCTAATACTTCGACTATATTTATAAATATTATCCTAAGCTATGCTTCCTATGAGACATTGAATGTTAGCTACGCTTACCATTCTTATCCTAAAGTTAAAGAAAATTTATAGGTAGGAATTATAGATTTAAATATAAAAAATATTATAAATATTATAAAAAATTATACTTTTAATAAAATATCTGTCCTTACCTTTTTAGATACATACGACTCCCATTTTGCTCCTTTTCTTCGCAATATTGCTACATAAATAGCACTAAATATTAATGATAATATTACAAAGATAAATCCTTCGAAATATGGCGAAGGTAAAGAGCTATATCCCATATAGAATGCATACAAGAATACTGCTGCTCCTCCTATAGGTGATACTAAGGCAACCAATATATTTCTTACATTCTTGAATAATATTTTAAGTTTATAGTAATATGATGCTAAAGCTAAATCCGACACTAAATGTAATATAAACCAGTAAGCAACTACATTACTCCCTGCTAAAAATAATGAGTAAAATGCGCCCTCAGGCAAACCATAATAATTAATCATTAGTAGCTCAATGGTAACAGTTAAGATTATCCCTAAAATTAAATTTAATAATGCAGAATTGCCTGGCACTTCATACCTATTGAGTTTAGTTAGCCACAAGGAACCTCGTTCACCAAAAAATCTATCGCGAGCTAACGCATATACATCCCTCACGGCTGAAAGACCGGGTGCTACACCTCCCATTAATTGTCCCAACCATGCCACTACTATGAATATAATTCCTGCAATAAAACCTAGATAAGGCACGAACGCTGAGAGACCAGGATTAAGGACCGCTGCTAGTTCGTTTACTCTGTGAGGTCCAATACCAACTACTTCAGCATATAAAGTAAAGGTACCAACCAGTGCCATTATTATTACGCCATACATGATCGCCCTCCAAACATTCTTATAAGGCTCTACACCCTCTTCTGATAGATATAAAGGAGCAACATAGCCGGTATAAAACAGAAAACCTGCTAATATTACACCTAAAAAGAAACTTTGTAGCCCTCCTGGTGCAACATTTGGATTGAACGCGGATAAGTCGTTATACGGTGACAATATTATTACAATCGTAGAATAAATAACTAGTATTGCAATCTGCGCAACTTGGATCAAATTATTAACCCATGCAGCAATCCTTATCCTAATAATCGTGAATATATACATTAATATTAAGAATATTATACTCATAAGTATCAAAGTCCATCCTGCTAACTCATAATTGAACAAAACATAAGACGTGGTATAGATTATATATGCAAAAGCTGTTGCGGTTAATGTATCAAAGAAAGTATCATAAAATATGGTGAAAAATCCCATAAGCTTTCCCATAGAAATTCCGAAACCCAATTCAATTAGTCCATAATAGCCACCAGCGAACGCAGTTATTCTTGCATATTCAAGAATAGGTATTGTTACAAAAAGTACTAGTAATGCACCAAATAAAGGAACAAGAGGTGCTGCAAACCCAGAGTATCCTACGGCTGCTGATGCATTTGTCACAGCCATGGCCATAGGGTATATTGCGGCTATTGTCATACACATTAATGAAAATAAACCTAGCTGTCCTGCTCTGAGTTCATATTTTGAATTTGTACTTCCATTGCCATTTTTAGATTTTTTAGATCTAACCACTTTTACATCACCTACAAATATAAAAACTTTATGAATATTTAAAATTTAAAAAAGAAATGAATTATCTAGAGGATTTTAGTCTTTTCCATTTTTTGCTCCTTAATTGTTCTTAATCGGATCTTCCATATCTATGATAACTTCTCATATTCTTAATTACAAAAGTCCTTTATATGGAAGAAGAATAGGCTCTATGGAAATAGGACCAATTTCTTTTTTTACCTTAAAAAATTCTTTCCTAATTTTAATGTTGAACAACTCATAGAAATTTTTGGTTTCGCAGATGGAATTCCATTCTATTTAGTAAAAATAAACAAGGAATTTTGGACATGGCTTGAAGAGGAGCTAAAGAGAAAAGATACTTTTTTGAAGGATGAGGTAGATTTTATAATGAAATATGAATTTGAAGATACAAGCACTTACAAGTTAATTTTAGAAGCTATAGCTTTTGGGAAAACTAAGATTAATGAAATAAAGGATTATATAGGAGTAAAAAGAACGGATATAACTCCTTATTTGAAAAACTTGATTGAGGTTAAAATGGTAAAGAGGCTTGTTCCTATTACTGAAAAAGAGAAATCAAGATATGGAAGATATTACATTTCTGATAATTTCCTTAAGTTCTGGTTTAGATATATCTATGAAAATTTGAGTTCGATTGAAGAAGGCATCTTTGATGTTAATACAATAAAACAAAACTATAATGTTTATCTTGGAGAGGTCTTTGAAGAAGTTTGTAGACAATTTTTGATAAGAAATAGAGAGAAAATTTTTCCATTCACAAAAATAGGTAAATGGTGGTATAAGGATAAAGAAATAGATATTGTTGCCTTTAATGAACAATCAAAGGAAATCCTTTTTTGTGAATGCAAATGGAAAGAAGAAGTTGATGCTAAAGAAATTTTGCAAGAACTAAAAGAAAAAGCCCAATACGTTGATTGGAATAAAAACGAAAGAAAGGAATATTATGCCATCTTTGCGAAGAGCTTTAAAAATAAAGCGGAAGATAAAGACGTTTTTCATTTTGAGCTGAAAGATATAGAGGAGTGTCTAAATAGTTAATTGTAACTGAAAGCGTCTACTTTATTAAGATAAACTTAAATGTTTGTTATATTGCTTTAAGAATATACCATGCTAAAAGCAATAAATCAATAACAACTATAA
>JAVVGP010000023.1:0-11790 GCA_032249055.1 Thermoproteota archaeon
CTAGAAAAACCAAATATTTTTATTTTTTCTTCGGAAAAAGTTAAATAATTATCCAAACTGAATTTTAAATGGACCTCTTTTTCTATTATAACTTTGAAAGGAATTCTGTTTTCTACTAGCGTTTTAATTATTTTCTCTAGAAGCTCTAAGATTTTCTTGTTTAATTTAACTTTAGTTTTTCTAGCTATTTTCTTAATCTCGCTTAAATCTTCTTTATTTATCTTTGAAATTCCTTTATATTCATTTAATACTATCCCTGTATTATCATAGTTTACTTCTATACTTTTTCCTTCCTTTATCTTTTGCATTATTTCAGCGTAACTCATAATAAGTCTTTTATTTAAAATAATAAAAAACTAAGCATCATAAATTCCATCATCTCTTATTTCGAAGAAAGCATAATTTTTATCATCTTCAGGCGCATCAAATATTTTAGCATACCTTTTGTTTTTAAATCTACCGAGTTTAACAATATACTTACAATATTGATTTATTAAATTGCCACCTGCAGGTTTAAGTTGCCAATGTTTTTCATCTTGTGAAGCACTTAAAACCTGATTTGTAATAACACCAGCTACTTCATATTTATTGCATATATCTAAAAGTTTTTCCAAAAAGTCCTTTAGAAAACTTTGTCTTAATAATAAAAGTTCTTGATAAGGAAATTCTCCTCTTAAATGAGATATAATAGAATCAATAACTATGAGTTTTACTTCAAATTTTTTTACATATTCCTCAGCAATCTTTAAGCTAAGAAATTGATCATCAAAACTCCATGTTCTTTTAATAAAAATTTTTTTCAGCGAATCTTTTACATTAAATCTTCTCGAAATTTTTTCTATTTTTAAGGGATTGAAAGATCCTTCATTATCTATATATATTGAATAAGCGCTTAAGCCTTTTTTGCTATGATTAAGTTGAACAGTAACACATAATTGTTGCGCTAAAATACTTTTTCCTGTTCCAAATTCTCCAAAAAATTGAGTTATAACTCCACATTCTATACCTCCTAATAATTTATCTAAACCGTTTACTCCTGTAGTGAATTTAATCATTTTTTAACATTTTATGTTGTTTAGCAAAAAATAATCCTTTTGTTGTTACCATTAGTTTCTTTACACCTCCTATTATTTTTTCTTCTAATAAATTATCTCTTATCAATTTGTCTAATAAGCTATCTACTTTATTTGAAAAATAACCCAAGGCAAAAAGATAATTTTTGGCTTCTTTTCTATTAATCATACTTTTTTCAATTTCCAACAAGAAATTAGAGATAATATCACTTAAATCTCCATATTCTAATTCCAAATAGCTTTTTCTTTTAGCAATAAATTGCTTTGTTTCAGATGTTTTATTTAATGTATCATAAACATGATAAGGCAGATCAATTTTCTTAATTTCTATAATTTTTCCTTGATGAAGCATTACCTCTTTTCCCAATTTGATGGCTTCATTAAACAAACTTGCTGTATTGGAGTTAAATACTATTATCTGGTCAAAGAAATAATAAAATGAAGGATCAATATCAGCGAATCTCAAAGTTAAATATATTTTATTTTCATTTAAATATAATTTTTCTAATAACCTCTTTATAAAATCAACAAATAGTTTATTAACATTAAGGAAGGAGAAACCTTCAGGAGAATTTATAATTATATTTAAATCAGTAAATACTTGCGAAGAAGAAATTTCCTGTAAAAATAATAAATTTAAGATATTTTTAACTGCAGAAGAATTAATTTCAGAAAGATCTAAAATTAAGTTTTCATTTTCTAGCTTTTTAAAAAAGGATTGTTTGTTTCCATTTTCTAATAAAACTGTATCTAATTCTATAATTCTTGAAAGTTTGTATATTAGTTCTTCTATTACTGAAATATCATTTAAGGAATGAATGTAAGGATTGGATGTTGTAAGTAAAAGAGAAATAATTTCTTCTATTTTTATATTTAAGTTTAAGCCTTTTTTCTTCATTAGAGCATCATATAAATGTTTCTGTTCATGTATAGTTAAATTAATTTGAGAAGAAATTGCGTCTAATAAATCAATTTTTGTTACATTCTTAAAGTCAAAGCTAAAATCTTTAACTTTATAAGAGATGTCCTTAAAGACTTTGCTCAAAATTCCCAAATTATCTAATACTAAAATTCTTTCCTCTTCTATTCTTTCCTTTATTTGTTTAATTAAAAATGTATTAGTTCTTTTTATATCGCCAAAAATCAATATATTACCTGTTAAATTAATATTAAATCACCCCGATTACTTTTAACTAACTCAACTTTGATTCCTAAATTGCTAAAATAATTGTATAGATAATCGATTTTTGCTAATAAAATGTTTATTTTATTCTTTAAAATATGCTGTGTTAATTTAAATGAAATAAAATCTTCTTTTATTATTATATAAATGCTGTTTTGCGAAGATAATTTAATAAAAATTAAATTATCTAATGAAGAGTTAAAGTTGCTGAATAAATTTCTTTGATTATCTAATAAATTTATTTGAATTAAAGCTAAAATGGACCATTTAATATTTTTATTTATTAAGAAAATATAATCATTTAATTTATATATGTTAACTTTATCGTTTAAAACTATTTTATTATATTTTTTCATAAAAATGCTATATATAATATCATTAATATTATACTTCTTCACATTTTTTCCTTTTTTTCTTTTACCTCTTTTAAAATAAATATAAAATATTATAAATATCAACAAAGGTATAATTGCAAGCGGGAAAATTATTACTACCAAAAGGATTATTAGACCTAATATAATTTTTCTAATGCTCATCAACAAATATAGCAAAAATTCGGTATAAAATTTCTAAATCTCTTTAATAGCAGTCCAACAAAAATTATAAATATCAACGTAAAATTCTATCAAGTTTGTTTAAAATCTACTTTTCGGTAGATTTTGCTAACTTAAAGTTCCTTTCAAATAGAAGCTTTAATTCTAAATTAAGAAATAAAATATGATGCAAAAGGATGCCCGAAAAATTTTAGAAATTATTTCTGAAGAAACAAGATATGAAATATTAAAACTATTATCTCAAAGTGGTAGAAGTTTAAGTGTAGCTGAAATAGCTGAAAAAATTGGAAAAGATAAAAAGGCTGTAGATAAACATTTGAGAATACTTATGGAAAATGAATTGGTTAAAAGAGAATTTTTAGAAGAAGAAAAGGCTTATGGTTATTATTTAACTGATTTTGCTTCATTTTTACTTTCTGCTTTAGAAAAAATTTTTTCAGGAAGAGAAGTTATAGAGTTTGATGAAGTAAAAAAGGAAGAAGTAAAAGAAGTAAAAATTGTAAAGTTTGATTTTAAAAGATTTATGAAATCTTATTTTGGATTTATAATAATATTTTTAGGACTATTTATAGGATTTGGAGGAAGAATTGGAGTCTTACCGCCAGGAAATGAAGTAACTAAGCTTTTACTAATGATTTTATTCATTCTTATAGGAATAATTTATTTAGTTTTAACAAGAAAAAAGAAATAGTGCAAAAAGAAAAATTAGCGTCAAAAATAAACATAAAAGAAGCTATATATTTAGCAATTATCATATTAGCTTTATATTTGTTTTTTTCAATAGGTCTTAAAGTAATTTTAGGTTCGGAAGTACCAATTGCAGTAGTGGAAAGCGGAAGTATGAAGCCAACTCTTAATATTGGAGATGTAATCATAGTAAAAGGAATAAATCCAAAAGAAATAAAAGTCAACGATATAATTGTTTATAAGCGAATTAGTGGAGGAAAAGAGATCTATATAGTTCATAGAGTAATAGAAATCTTCAACGATCAAGGTAATTTAAAATTTAGAACTAAAGGAGACAATAATTTAGTTCCAGACTATTGGTTAGTAGATGAAAAAGACGTTGTAGGTATAGTAATATTCAAAATACCCTTGATAGGTTATGTAAGTTTAGCAATACAGTCAAATCCTGCAATTTATTATTTAATAATATTTGTAATAATTGTTTTATTTTTGTCAAGCATCATAAAGCAAAGAAGTATTCCTAAATAAAATCTTAAAATATTTTAAAAGCAAACTTTTATTACTTTACTTTTTAATATTTTTTAATCTTAAAGACATCATATAAGCATCTTCTCCATCGCTATAATAATTAGGTATTACTTTAACTATTTCAAAATTAAGTTTTTTGTATAAATTTATAGCTGGATAATTTGTAACTCTTACTTCTAAATAAATTTCGCTAACATTATATTTTTTAAATTTTTCAATTGCTGATGTCATTAAAGAAAAACCTATTCCTCGTTTTCTATATTCTTCTAAGACAGCTATAGATATTACATGTCCTTTTTTAGTTAAGTAAAAACCAAAATTAGATAATCCAATTTCTATTCTATTCATAATATACCCAACAATTTTTTCTTTATAATCTTCTTTTGCTGTAGCTACTAAAAATAGATCTCCAAAATCTCTTAAATGATAAACAAAATAATCATAAGAATAATTTTCAGGTAAGCTCTTTCTATTTATTTCTATTACTTGTTCCAAATCTTCCATTTTAGCATTTCTTATTTCTATTTTATGAACTAGCATATGTTAAAATTCTTTATCTTTTATTAATTTTTATTGATTTCAAATCAAATATAAAATGTAAATGAAAATAACTCCTTTAGAAAAAGATGAAATATTAAAAACTATTGAAGAATCCTTTAGCATATATGGTGTTGAAGTTAAAGATGAATCATTAGAAATAGAAATTACTGAAAGTTATCTTCCTTATAAAAAATTTAGGGAACTGAAAAAATTTTTCGAAAGTAAAGGATACTTAATTTTAGCAAGAAGAACAAATGATCTAAGCATTAAGATTATAATAATGCCTTTCAATATTAAAAAAAGAAAAGAAAAGGAAGAATATTCTGAATTAATTTCCGCGATTTCTTTAGTAGCAACTAGTTTAACTTTATATTATGCAGGTTATTATCTTTATTCAGGAAACAATTTTTTAGCAGTACTATATATGCTAGCTATTTTATCTATAATTGGCTTACATGAAATGGGGCATTATATTATGGCTAAAAGAAATAAATTAAGAATATCTTTACCAATATTCTTACCTGCACCTCCAATTTTAGGAACATTTGGAGCAGTTATGCGATTAAAAGAGTTTTTTGTTGATAAATTTCAAGCCTTTGATGTAAGCATAGCTGGACCATTATTAGGATTACTACCAACATCCATTTTTGCTTTTATAGGGATTTATTTATCCAGCTCAGAAACAATAACCATTACCAATGAACAGCAGATTCCTATTCCATTTATATATTATTTAATATTAAAGCTAAATTTTTCGTCAAGCAACGCAATTTATCTCCATCCTCTTGCTTTTGCTTCTCTACTAGGTTTCTTAATTACTTTCCTTAATATCTCACCTGCAGCTCAATTAGATGGAGGATACGTTATTAATTCAATTATTAATAACAAGAATTTTATAATATTAGCAGCCATAATAGCAATTTTGGTAGTAAATCTTAGCGGTTTTATTGTAATGGCAATGTTGATGCTTTTTTTGTTATTATTTACAAGAGTGGAATTTTTAAATGACGTTTCAAATCTGGATAAAAAAAGAAAAATCCTTGGAATATCTTTGTTTATTCTTTGGGCTTTGCTTCTACCTATAAAGCCAGATTTTTATATTTTATTCAAATAGTACTCCAATCTCTTTTAGTTTCTTATATGTTTTCTCTACAGCGATTTTAACGTCACTTTCCTTTTTTGCTCCTGTACATACTATATTTCCTGAGCTAAAAATTAGCATTACCACCCTAGGATCTTCTGACCTATAAATCAAACCTGGGAATTGTTCTGGTTCATACATCGTATTTTCTAAAATAAGAGCAGCTTTTTCAAGATTTACTTCCGCAAAAATTTTGGCTGAAGCTACAATATTTTGTATTTGAATTCTTGGATTTGGAGGTAACTTAATTCCTCTTGCTTTTAATTTATCTATAATGATACTTATAGCTTTATAAACCTCTTTTTCAGATCTTGCTCCAGTACATACCATTTTTCCAGAACTAAATATTAAAGTAGCTGTTTTAGGTTTATTTAATCTGAAAACTAGACCAGGAAATTGTTCTGGTCTATATTCAACCATATCTCCAAGAAGAGTAGCAATTTGTTGCAAGTTTATAGGTTGCCCAAAGGAAACTGAGGCCACAACATTCTCTATTTCATATCTATATTTTTGATTCATCATAATTAAAATAATATAATTGCTATATTTATTTATATCAAAAATTTTATTTCCATTATTTAACCATGCCGTCTCTTCTTCCGTATTGTTTATTAAGAATTTTTTTATCAATGCTTAGTTACTATTATCGATTCAGAAATGATTAGTAATTAAAAAAGAATTGGAAGAATAAGAATTTATTTATTAAGACTTCACTAATATTAAGAAGAAGCTTACTTTAAAAATTTAATAACATTTTATAGACCTCTTTTCATAAATCCATAAGACTTTATCGAACTGAAAAGAATAGAGAACATGAAATAACTAATTTAAAAATTTTAAATTTTATGTTCTTTCCATATAAACAGCTAAGTTTTCTATTTCCTTCCACAATTGTTCCTTAAATAGTTTATTTATAATTTTTTCATGAAAATGAAATTGTATCTTATGCTTATTTTACTAGTAGTTATTAATATAAATATTAATGTTTTTGCTTCAACTAATAGTACTTCAGATCCTTTTGAATGGCTTAAAAAAATATTTGATAAAGGTATAAATACCGTTCAGGATTTAGGAAGTTATTTATTACACCAAGCTATTAAGTTACTATTGTTTTTAGCTAGAATTGTTTATATAGTTGTAGGTATTATTGGAGTAATTTTATGGTTTTCTGGTCTACAGCCTTATAAAGGAAGAAGGTATGTAATTGGTGCAGGAATATTAGCATTAGCTGTAGAAATTTTAAATATGATATTATAAAAGCTAAAAATTTTAGTAAGGAGCAGATTTTATACCGAATTTAAAAGCTACCAAATTAGTTAAAATATGAACAAAAAAAGTAATTAAAGAAACAAAAACAATAAAATCCATAGGTGAAATACCTAAAGGTGGAGGAAAAACTAATAAGTAAAAAACATATGCAAATATGATAAAACCTACTTGATCAAAGATGGGAAAAATGTCTCCTTGTTTCATTTTTAATCTTCTTTTAACAAAAGAACCTACAATGTCGCCTACTAAAGCTCCAGATACAATTAATACTCCTTCTAAATAACTATGATAAAGATGTAGAATGTTTAAAGATTTATCAACTAAAAGGAAAACTGAAAAATAAATCATTCCAACTAAAAATCCAAAAGCTGTACCTTCAATAGTTTTTCCATCTCCAAGAATTCTTTGACCGTCAAGGAATTTTTTATTTAAATCTAAAGGATGTAATTTTTTTAATAAACTGCTTAAAAAAAGAGGTGACGCATTAGCAGCATATGCAGGAGAAAGAAATACCAGCGGTAAACTATAAACTATGATTAATTCACCTGTCATATTTAATCATACTTAATAAATAATCTAAATCTATTTCTAAACCAGTTTCCTTATCTTCAGATAAATTAAGTATGCTTAACTTTATAACATTATTGTTACGATCTATACTGATTAAAATATCGCTCCAGTACTTTATAATGTTAATTATTTTATCATTTTCTTTAAAAGTATAATTTATTAAAATTGTTCCATTATATTTTTTTATTATATAAGTTGTAATTAAAAAAAATTTCATAATATTTGAATAAATTTTTATTCTTTCTTCTAATTCTAATTTAAGTAACAAAGAAAATTTATCAAAAAATAATAAATCCCTATTATTTAAATTTTCTAATATATTAGCTAAGGTTTCCTTTAAATCTTTAAAATTATTTTTATGAAAAAATTGAATCTTTTTTGAAATTTTCTTTAAATATGAAAAATATGGATAAAAAGAGAAAAAATCAGGATAAAATATATAAATATTATTAAAAAATTCTAAATTTTTTAGAATAAAATATATGCTTAAAATTGTTTTACCAGAATACCTTTTACCTAATATTGTGATATTTTTATTCCTGATAATTTCAGCCAATTCTTGAACATTCATTTACGCCCTGGATGGGATTTGAACCCATGACCTACGGCTTAGGAGGCCGTCGCTCTATCCAGCTGAGCTACCAGGGCATCTAATAATTATTAATAAAAAAGAAATATTTTTTATTTATGGCATTTCCACAAGTTAAAGATATTGAAGTAAGAAAAGGAGTAACGATAAGCTATTTAGTTAATGAATTTGATAAATCAGGTGCATTTATGGCTAAGCATTTAGCAAAGGCATGCCAAATCTTTGTTGAAATGATAAAAGATGAGGATTGTTTTGTATTTTTAAGTTTTACAGCAAATTTGGTAGCCACAGGAATAAGAGGAGTTATTGCTACTATTATAAAAGAAGGATTTATTGATGCAATAATAACAACAGGAGGTACAATAGACCATGACTTAGCTAGAGCTTTTGGAGGTAAATATTATATAGGAGAATTTGACATGGATGATAAAAGTTTGAGAGAAAATGATATTCATAGATTAGGAAATATTTTAATACCCTTGGAAAATTACGGTTTATTAATAGAAAAAATTGTTAGAAATTATTTACCAGAAATATTTAAGGAAACAAAAACCTTTTCTCCTAGTATATTAATCAGAGAATTTGGGAAATTTATAAAAGACGAAAATTCGATAATTTATCAAGCTTATAATAATAATGTTCCAATATATTGTCCTGGAATAGTTGATTCTGCATTTGGTACCCATTTATTTTTTATCTCTCAAAGAGAAAAATTTAACTTAGATTTGTTTAATGACATGAAAGAATTGCTGGATATCGTTTATAATTATAAAAAAACAGGAGCTTTGATAATAGGAGGTGGAATAAGCAAACATCATGTCTTATGGTGGAATCAATTTAAAGATGGATTGGATTATTGCATCTACATAACTACAGCAGTAGAATATGATGGAAGTTTATCTGGTGCACGCCCAAAAGAAGCTATTTCCTGGTTTAAAATAAAACCTGATTCAAAAAACGTAATAGTTTATGGAGATGCATCAATTATATTACCTATAATGGTATTTTATGCTATTGAAAATCTCGATCTTTAAGATTGAAGCCAGAACATTGAAAATATTTAATGAATATAAAAAAATTATTTCTATGAAAAGAAAGGCTGTAAGTGAAATTGTTGGAACGATGTTAATGTTAGTTATAATATTTATTTTAAGTATAGCATTATTTACCATCGCTACTTCACAATTAAATCTTAATCAAGCATTATTCTCAAACGAAATAGAATCTATTAATAGGCTATCAAGAGAAAGATTCATAATCGAACATGTTCATCAATATAACGCTACAACTATACTAATTTTAATTAATAACATAGGAGATTATAAAATAACTATAATGAGAATATTTGTAGCAAATTCAACATTCACTAGACTTGTTAACGATTTAAATCAACCTATAGACGCTCATCAATACCATACTTTTACGGTTAATTTAAATACAAACATTACGCCAGGAAGCGAATATAAAATAATTGTAGAGAGCGAAATAATATTAGGTTCTATAAGAACAGGAAAAGGAAATTCTGTAACTTTTTCATGGACACCTTAATTTAAAATGGGTAAATTATTTGGAACAAATGGTGTTAGAGGAGTATTTGGTGAATTATTGCAAGTAGATTTTATTTATAATTTAACAAGAGCTATTGGTACTTATTTTAACGGAAAAGAAATTTTAGTAGGAAGCGATACAAGACATACAAGCGAATTAATAAAAAAGATAGTTTTTGCAGGTTTAAGTTCAACAGGAGTTACTTTTTATGATTCAGGAGTTGCCCCTACACCTGCTCATCAATATGCAGTAAAATATTACAACTTAGATGGTGGTATAATAGTAACTGCAAGTCATAATCCGCCAGAATACAATGGAATTAAACTATTGGGTAAAAATGGTGATGAAATACCACATTCAGAAGAAGATAAAGTTGAAGAGATATTCTTCGAACAAAGATATGTTAAGCCTGAAAAATTGTCAAAATGTAAAGGAATAATAGATCCTATTGAACCTTATATTAATGGTATAATAACACATGTTGATTTGGAAAAAATAAGGAAAAAGGGATTTAAAATAGTTATTGATCCTGCATGCGGAACAGCTTCATTATGTGCTCCTAAATTAGCAAAAATTTTAGGAGTTAAAGCTTATTTAATAAATTCAAATCCTGACGGATACTTCCCTTCAAGAGAACCAGAACCATTAAGGGAAAATTTAAAAGAAGTTTCGAAGTTTGTAGCTGAAACAGGATCAGATTTTGGAATAGCTTTTGACGGGGATGCTGATAGAGCAATATTTATAGATAATAAGGGAAACATTGTTTGGGGTGATAGAAGCGGTGCTATTTTATCTAAGCATGTATTAAAAAAGCACGGAAAAGGAACTTTAGTTGTTGGTGTTAGTGCTTCATCTTTAGTGGAAAAGGTTGTTAAAGAAAATGGTGGAGATGTTATATGGACAAAAGTGGGAAGTGTTATAATTACAGAGAAGATTAATGAATTGCTATCAAAAAATATTTTCGCCTTTGGTTTAGAAGAAAATGGCGGCTTCTTTTACACACCTCACCAACCAACAAGAGATGGATGTATGAGCTTAGCATTAATGCTTGAAACTTTAGCAACAGAAAATAAAACATTACATGAATTAGATAAGGAATTACCAAATTTGTTTATGTTTAAAACTAAAATAGAGGCAAAAAATGTTAATAGAGAAAAGGTAATAGAAAACATTGCAAATAAATTCAATAATTACAGACATGATAGAATAGATGGAATAAGAGTATGGTTAAATGAAAAAGAATGGTTTTTAATAAGACCTAGCGGTACTGAACCGATAATAAGGATATTTGCAGAATCCGATTCGGAAGAAAAAGCAAAGAAACTTTTAAAGTTTGCAACAGACATAACTCAAAACGAAATATATAATTTAATTCATAAGTAAACTTAGAAAGGCTAAAATGAAATATACCATCAATATGCCAAGAATTGATCCTGCAATGGAAAAGGGAATTATAGGAAAAATCTTTAAAAAAGAAGGAGATTATGTGAAAAGAGATGAATTGTTATTGCAAATAGTTACAGAGAAAGTCGTTTTTGATTACCATTCTCCTTATGAAGGTTATATTAGCAAAATTTTTCATAAAGAAGGAGAAGAAATAATGGTCGGCGAACCTATAATTGAAATATCGGAAGAACCTTTAGCGATAAAAAGAGAAGAGATATTGGAAACCCATAAGAGAGAAGAAATAATCGCAACACCTGCAGCTAAAAGACTTGCTAGAGAGTATGGAATAAACTTAAAAGAAATAAAAGGTAGCGGACCTGGAGGTAGAATTACTCAAGAAGATGTCTTAAAATATATCGAAGAGAAAAAGAGACCTTCGATTTCTCCTATAATGAGAATCGTAGCTGAAAGGGTTACAAAAAGTCATTTAGAAATTCCCCCAGTAACTATTAACATGGATGTTGAAGTTTCAAACTTACTTAAGTTTAGAGAGAAAGAAAAAATTAGCTTTGATTCATTCTTTATTTATGCATGCTCAAGGGCAATAAAGCAATTTAACTTATTTTTATGTTATAAAAAAGGCGAAGATATAGCTTCTTATAATGAAATTAATATTGCTTTCGCTTTTGATCATGAAAACGAATTATATATGCTTGTCATAA
>JAVVGP010000024.1:0-11339 GCA_032249055.1 Thermoproteota archaeon
TGAACCAATTACGATTATGTTTTTACATTGCGAACATATCCAGATCGGAAGTGGAATTCCCCAGTATCTTTGTCTTGATATAGCCCATTCATGAGCTCCTCTAAGCCATGGTAAAAACCTATTTTCTAAAGCAAAGTTTGGCACCCATTCTGTTTTGGTGACTTCCTCTATTAATTTTTCTTTAATTTTAGGAACATCTATGAACCATTGTTCTGATAATCTCAGTATTAAAGGAGTCTTGCATCTCCAGCAGTGGGGATATCTGTGGGATATTTTTCCTACGTAGAATACAGCATTAAGCTTCTTCAAATCTTCAATTATTTTTTCATTTGCATCAAAAATATACAAGCCTTTATATCTTTCTACTTCTTCCGTAAATCTACCGTTATTATCTACTGGAGATAATATAGGTAAATTATACCTTTGGCCTAAATCGAAATCCTCTTTTCCATGCCCTGGAGCATTATGAACTAATCCTGTACCTTCTAACATACTTACATATTCTTCACTAAGTATTACTTTATGTTCAATCTCTCTTTGTATTTTTAAATATTCAGAAAGAGGATTAATGTAAATTTTTCCATCAAGTTCCTTTCCAGAAATTTCTTTTAAAACAGTTAACTTTATACCTGTTTCTTTTTCAACTTCTTCTTTTCTTTTCTTTGCTAAGATTACTTTTTCATTATTCGGTGTAAGAGCATAAATATATGTTTCATTAGGGTTAACAGATACTGCTACATTTGAAGGTAAGGTCCACGGTGTAGTAGTCCATACTAGTAAGTAAGCATCTTCATCTTTAAGCTTAAATTTAACATATAATGAAGGATCTTCTTTTATTCTATATTCATCTGTCACTTCATATCCTGCTAAAACAGTCTCGCATCTAGGGCACCAATGTACTACTTGAACTCCTTTGTAAAGCAATCCTTTCTCGTAAGCTTTTTTTATGAAGAACCAAACACCCTCAATATAGTCATTGGTTATTGTCATATATGGATGATCCCAATCCATCAAAACACCAAGGTTTTTAAATTGAGTTTCTTGAATCTTTAGATTTTTTAAAGCATATTCACGGCATTGATTTATAAAATTACCTATACCGTAATTTTCTATATCCTTCTTTGTTTTAAAGTTTAACTTTTGTTCTACTTGAACTTCGATAGGCAATCCATGCATATCATAACCTGGAATATCCCAAACATCATAGCCTTTCATTCTGTAAAATCGTAAATAAGAATCCTTTATTATTTTATTCCAAGCAGTGCCTACATGTATAGGATTTGTAACATAAGGAGGACCGTCTAAAAAGTAGAACTTTTCTTTTCCTTTATTCTTTTCTTTTATTTTTTTGTAAATTTCATTGCTTTCCCAAAACTTAAAGACTTCTTCTTCAATTTTATTTGGTTCATAATTTTTTGGTAATTCCTTTATCATAATTGTTAATAAATCTAATTAAGAATTTTAAATAAAAATTTGGTTGTGAAAATTAAAGAAAAAGGTAAAAGGTATGAAAGAGAGTTGGTAGAATTGCTTAAAAAGTATGGATGGAATAGCAGAAGAATTCCTGCCAGTTTTTTAGATGTGATAGCTACCAAAAATGATAGAATTGCAGTATTTGAAGTAAAGTTTACGCAAGGTAAAAGAGTAAAAATTCCAAAAGAGCAGATTGCTAATCTATATGATTGGCTTTCCTTTTTTTCATTTTATCCAAGAAAAGAAGCTATATTAGCTGTAAAATTTAAAAGGAAAGGTTGGAAGTTTATTAATGTTAAAGAAATAAAAGATTATAGTATAAGTAGCGATATAATTAGTACGTGGTTACCATGGGAATGAAACCCTCTATAAATATAGTTTACTCGATAAATGATATCCAAGTAATAAATAGTATAGTAGAAGCGATAAAGGAAGTTTATGGCTTTGATGTTTCTATGGAATATGATGATTTAAACATTGACTTTGCATATAATAGCTTAAGAAAACAATATGATGCATTGAAGATTCTATTCAATTATAGATATCCGTCAGATAAGAATGTATTAACTTTACTAGTTATAGGTGGTGATATTTACGTTTCTCCTTTAAATTTCTGTTTTGGTTTAGCTATAGATAAAATAGCGATAATTTCAACTTTTAGACTGCAGACTTCAAATCGTGAACTTTTTTTATCAAGATGTAAAAAAGAAGCTATACATGAAATAGGTCATATGTTAGGATTATCTCATTGTAGAAATTCTTATTGTGTAATGTTCTTTAGTAATTCTATTTTAGATACAGATAGGAAAGATTATAAAATATGTAATTCTTGTAAAAGCAAATTAAAAATTAAGATCATTTAGCAAAGAGAGAAGTTAATACTAATAATATGTTTGATTTTCTCTCCCTCATTCTTCTGTAAATATAACCAATCCATTCTTCTCCATAGGGAATATATTCTTCTACTCTGAATTTGTAGTTTAGTAAATATCTTTTTATATCATTTCTTACTCCTCTTAAAAATGCATAAGTAGGATTTTTTGCATATATTTTGTTCAATTTTATGCTTTCATATATTAGTTTTTCGTCATGCGTAGCTATAGTAAATTTATTGGAATTTTTATAAAGAATTTCCATCAGCTTTAAAAAATTTTTGTTTATTTCACTTTTTTTCTTATATGCTATTGATTCTGGCTCATTATAGGCTCCTTTAACTAACCTTATTTCTCCTTCATGTTTTAGGATTTTATTAACATCGTTTAAACTCCTTTTTAAATATGCTTGTATAGCTATTCCTAAATTTCTATAAATATCTAAACCTTTTAAGTAAATTTCTATTGTTTTTGAAGTATACTTCGAGCTTTCCATATCCAGCCATACCTTTATATTATATTTTTTAGCTTCTTTTAATAATATACTCAAATTATCTTCACATATTTTTTCATTTATATATAACCCAATTTGAGTTAATTTTACAGAAATTGATGAATCTAAATTATATTTTTTTATAAATTTTAATAATAAAATATATTCTTTTAAATTTCTTTTAACTTTATCTAAATCTTTGATATCCTCACCTAAATAATTTAAAATAACTCCCATTCCTTTTTCATTAGCATATCTTGTTGCATTAATGGCATCAATTATAGAAGAACCTCCTATCCATCTTTTAACTAAAGGAGCGAATAAATTAGTAATCTTCATCTAACATAGAAATGAAAAAAATTATTATTATAAATTATTGATTTAGAAATAATTGAAGCAATGAGGATAGCTGTTTTAGTAAAAATTATTAAAAAACTAAATTTTAAAGACGGAATGTTAAAACAAGAGAAAGTTATCAATCCTTATGATATAAGGGGAATAATTGAAGCATATTTATTGGTTAGAAAGTTTGGTGGAGAAACTTTCGTGATAAGCATATGTGAAGAAAAAGAAGATATTGAAATTCTTAAACAAGTATATGAATGGGGAGTAGATAATTTAATTGTAGCTTATGATGCATTGTTTAAGGAATTGGATACTCTTGCCAAATCTAAATTAATTTCAGCAATAATTAAGAAAATACCAAAATCTTTAGATATAATTTTATTTAGCCAATATTCCCTAGACAATACGGATGGTGTATTAAGCTTGTTTGTGGCTGAAAAATTAAATTTACCTCATTTATATGGAGTGCGGAGATTTTGGGTAGAAGATAGCAAAGTTGTATCTGAGACATTTACCAATAATGAGATAATCTATAATGAAGTTAGAATGCCAGTGGTAGTAGCACTTGAACCTGCTATAATAGATTTTTCAAAATATAAATTTACAATCTCTAGCAAGAAATCTTTGCTTATTTGGGACTCCAAATTTCTTGGTTTGAAACCTGAAGAATTGAAACCAAAAGTTAAATTAATAGGGAAGAATATTTTAATAGAACAAAGGAATGTACAGACAATTCTTGGGAGAAATTATAAAGAAATAGCAGCTAAACTAGCTATGATTATTAATAAAATAAAATGAAGGTAGCTTGTTTTTCATCCTATAAGGAAAGGCTGAAGTACCTTATAGCAAAAGCAAATAAAATTAGTAATGCTGAAATTCATTGCATTATTTTTAATTATTACTATAACAAAGAAGATATAGAAGAAATTTCAAAAACAAATATTAAAAAGCTTGTTCTTCTAACAAATATTCTTTTTATGAAATATGATTATGAAGCTTTTGAATTAGGATTAACTGAGTATTTTAAGAAATATAAACCTGACTTAATAATAACGACTTCTTTAAAAAATGATATTGAAGTTTGTGCAAGGCTTGCTTCAAAATTGGATATACCATTTTTAAATCACTGTTTGGACTTTAACGTATCTGAAAGTAAGGTAATAATCAAAAAATATTCGTATGAAGGTCTTTTTATATTGGAGTATGAAACACAATTTCCTGTTATTATTTCATTAATTCCTGAAGAAAAGTATGAAATTACTGAAGGAAAAGTTAAAGAGTTTGAAGAAAGTATAGTAAAAGTAAATACTTCTAGAGTTTTAGTTCGTGATATTATTAAACAAGAAACAAAGTTTGAGGAGCTAAAAAATTCAAAAGTAATAATAGCTATAGGAGAAGAAATAAGAGACAAAAAATTGTTACCAAAGTTTGAGAAGCTAGCCAAAATTTTGAACGGGAAATTAACAAGTAGTAAATTTGCTACATTAAAGAATGGCTGGTTTAAAGAATGGATCGGTTTTTCAGGCGTCAATTCTTCTTTTGATTTAATAATAAACTTTGGTGTAAACGAAATTTTAGATTTTGTTGCTCCTTTAGTAAATTCAAAAAACGTTATAACTATTACTTCAAATCCAGATAATGAGGTTAGTAATTTTAGTCATTATGTAGTTTTAGCCAATCCTAATAAATTATTAGATGCGCTAATTAAAGAATTGGAAACAAAAAAATAAAGTTTAATCTTTGTAAGGAATAAATTCTTTTCCTAAGATTTCTCTTCCTATAATTATTTTCATAATATTTGTGGTTCCTTCCGCTCCTAAATAGTATGAAAGTACACCTCTTAAACCTATTTCTAATCCAAGTTCTTTAGTATAACCTAAAGCACCATGCCACTTCATTACTTCTAAAACGGTATTTAAAGCTACTTGAGGCAGAAGCATTTTACTCATAGCTGAAAATTTTACAACCTCCTTCCATTCAACCTCTTTTTTCATAAATTTATCTACAAGCCAAGCTGCTTTATAAACTAATAATTTTGATGCCTCGATCATTGTATATAATTCAGTTAAGGGAAATTGTATGCCTTCGTATTTTGCTATAGGTTTTCCAAAGGCTATTCTATTTTTAATATATTCTATTCCTTGTTCAAGAACGCTTTCAGCCATACCTAAGCATGATGCAGCTACCAAAATTCTTGCTAATGTAAAACCTTCCATTGCATAATAAAATCCCTCATTTAAATTTCCTAGGATATATTTCTCTTCCACTTCACTATCTTTAAATCTTAATAATGCAGTAGAAATTCCCGTTCTACCCATATTTTCTAAATAGCTGACTTCTACATTTTTCATTATTTTAATAGGTAAGAAAAATAGGGAGATTCCTTTATGTTTTAATTCAGGATTTGTTTTAACTAAAGTAATTAGTCCACCATCGCTTTCTAGAATTTCTCTTACGCCGCTTATGTAAATTTTTTCACCATTTATAACATAGTGATTTTCTTTTTTAATTGCAGTAGTTTTTATTGAAGCTACATCTGATCCTCCTGTAGGTTCTGTTGAACATATTCCTATAAAAGCTTCCCCTTTGACTAGTTTTGGTATAATTTCTTCTTTTATTTCTTCCTTAGCATATTTCTCAAATATGTAACCCCATGCGGTATTAACGAGATAAAAGACTGCTGTAGCTAAACTTATATCATTTCTTCCTATTTCTTCAGCTACAATTGTTGCATTTATAAAAGAAGCTTCTGAACCGCCATATTTTTGTGAATTTAAAATACCTAAGAATCCTTGCTTGGCCATTTTCTTAATGAAATCTTTAGGTATGCAACTTTGTTGATCTATTTTTCTATAAATAGGTTTTAGTTCACTTTCAAAGAATCTTCTTGCAACATCTCTAAATATTTTCTCTTCTTCTGAAAATTCAAAATCCATTAAAATTAAATCAAAATTATTATTCTTATATTTTCATATTTATTTTAAAGTATGCATCAAAGAAAGTTTTATGTAGCAACAGAAGAAGAGATACTAAGCGGAAAAGTAACAGATATTTATTATATTAGAACTTATTTGGTGCTTAAAGAAAAAAATAAACTAGAAACAAATGTAACCATGGATGTCCATGCATACAGTTTTCCTAAAAATTATAACTGGGCAGTCTTTTGTGGTCTAAAAGAAGTAATTAATTTGTTTTTGGGAAAGAAGGTTGATGTTTATGCAATGGATGAGGGAACAATTTTTAGATTATATGAACCAGTATTAAGTATAACAGGTCCTTATGCAGAATTCGGAATTTATGAACCTGTAATAGATGGAATATTAAGACATAATACAAGTATAGCTACCAAAGCTGCTAGATGTAAGAAATTAGCTATGGACAAGATGTTAGTTTTCTTTGGTATTAGGTCTATTCATCCAGCAATAGCTCCTATGGCTGATAGAGCATCTTATATTGGTGGCTGTGATGCAGTATCAGGTGTTTTAGGGGCTGAACTTTTAGGAATAAATCCCGTTGGAACAATGCCACATGAATTAACTTTGATTTTTGATGATGTTAAAGATGCATGGATTGCTTTTGATGAAGTTTTGCCTAAAGAAATACCTAGAATAATGTTATGTGATACAATGTATGATGAAAGAACAGAAGTTTGGTTGGCTAGCAAAGTATTAGGTGAAAAACTGTATGGTATTAGAATAGATACTCCTAGTTCAAGGAAAGGAGATATAAGAAAAATATTACAAGAAATTAGATGGATTTTAGATATGAATGGTTTAAAACATGTTAAGATAGTTCTTAGCAGTGGAGTTGATGAAGAAACAATTATAAATACGAGAGATTTAGTTGATATATATGGTATAGGTACAGCTATTGCTTTTCCACCATCAATAGATCTAGCTTTTGATATAGTTGAAAAAGAAGGAAAACCTTATTCAAAAAGAGGTAAAATGCCTGGGAGAAAGCAGGTATATCGTTGTAAAAATTGTTTTAATGATGTAATACTTTTATTCAATTCGCCAAAACCTGAAAAATGTGGAATATGTGGAGGAGAAATGTTTCCTTTATTAAAAAAGTATATAGAAAATGGAAAATTAATAGAAGAAATAAAAAGTGATCAAGAAATAAAAAAATATGTTTTAGAACAGCTTAAGAAGATTCAGATTTAATCTTATTATTTTTAATCATATCCACGAATATTTTCCATACTCTTTTTACATTGACATGTCCTATATAAAAACCACGTTTCTCTAATTTTTTGCTCACATCTTTACATAGTTCAAAAGGCATTATTTTTTTATTTTTATATTTTTCTGAATTAATAACTTCCAAAATTGCTTTTTCTATATCATCGCGAAAAGGATACCCTTTTCTGCTCATGGAGTATTAATATTTTTTATACTTTTAAATTTTTCTAGAATATTAATTTAAAAACCAAAAGATTTAAATACTTTTGATATTTTGTTTATTAAAAATTAATTCTTTTTTAAATTTCTAAAGTTAGATTTAAGATGAATAAGTTGGATCTAAGTTCTTAATTATTTTTGGAATGTATTTAATTAAATCCCTTGCTATAATCTGATTTCCATATTCTTCGGTAGCCATTTCTCCAGCTTTACCATTTATGTAAGCTGCAGCAACAGCACTTTCAAATAATCTTTTACTTTTTGCCAACAAAGCTGCACATAAACCAGTAAGAACATCTCCAGTTCCTCCAACAGTCATAGCTTGAGTACCTGTTTTATTCAATTTTACTCTTTCACCATCACTTATTATGTCTATATGACCTTTTAACAAAATTACTATTCCTAACTTTTTACTTTCTTCCTTAACTATAAGACTTCTTTCTTCAATTTTATTATAGAATGGCAAATCTTTTCCTGTTAAAATTTTAAACTCTCCTGCATGAGGAGTATATATTGCTTTAATACCATTAGGCTTTTTTGCGACTTCTGTTTTAAGAGCATCTGCATCCACAACTAAATATTTGTTTAATTCTTTTGCTAATTTAAATACTTCTTCTACTCCTTCTTCTACTTCTTGTCCTAATCCAGGGCCAATAGCTATAACATCAGATTTCTCTATGAATTTTTTAAACGAATTAACAGAATTTTTAGTTAATCTTTCTTCTTCATAAGGTATAACTATTAATTCTGGTGCAATTGCTCTTATAGGATTTGCAATCTTTTCAGGTACAGCTAAGTATACTAAATCAACGCCACTTCTTGATGCAGCCAAAGCACTAAATGTAGGAGCGCCATGATAAATTTTTGAACCTCCAATTATTAAAACAACACCATTTTCACCTTTTCTTGAATAAGGATTTCTTTTTTTAAATATAACTTTTGCATCACCTATACCTGCATATATTTCAGCTTCAGGCGGAATGCCTATGTTAGCTTCGATAATCTTCATTTTGTCAGCGAATTTTGCAAGTCCTTTTTTCATTTTATGCATTGTAATAACAACATCACATTTGACATATTCTGAGAAATCTCCTGTAGTAGGATCAACTCCTGTAGGTATATCTATCGATAATTTAAAACAATCTGCTTCATTTATTATCTTTACCAATCTTGATATTTCTGGTCTCAATCTTCCTTTAATTCCTGTTCCAATTAACGCATCGATTATTACATTAGCATTTTTAATTATTTCTCTAATTTCTTCATCGCTTAAGTTAGTTGCTGAAAGAATTTCTATGCTTCTATCCATTTTCTTTAAAATTTTAAAGTTCTCCTTTGCTTCTTCAGTTTTTATATCTTCTTCTCTATGTGACAATATAATTGTTACTTTTCCTCCAAGAGAAGCTATATGTCTTGCTGCAACAAAGCCATCTCCTGCTTTGTTTCCAGTTCCTGCGAATATTACGACTTTTTTTATAAGGTTTAAATTTTTCAAATAATTAGCTATATTTGCTCCAGCATTTTCCATCATTAACCTTCTTGATACGCCTAATTCTTCAGCATTTTCTTCAATTATGTTCATTTCCTCTAAAGTTAACATATCTAATGATTATATGCTAAACTTTATATTATAGCGTTAAATATTCATAATATGCCAACATGCCCAAAATGCGGTCAAGAAGCAGATAAACCAATTAAAAGCTGGACTCTTGCACCAAAAGGTAAAAAACCTTTAAACATAGGCTTATTTAAATGTCCAAACGGTCATTACTTTAGAAAAGCAATTGTTTAAAAAAATTATTTTTTTATATCTATTTAAAATACTCTTAGCAATAACAAGAATGCTATTATTAAACCATAAATTGCCAAAGCTTCTGAAAGACCTAAAATTATAAAGCTCCAAGCTCTCATTGCAGGTTTTTCAGCTACAGCTGCTATAGAAGCTGCACCTGAGTATCCAATGGCTATTCCAGCCCCAATTGCTGTTAATCCAACAGCTAAAGCAGCTCCTACTAATCTTAAACCTTCTTCTAATTCGCCTCCTTGTGCACTTACGAAAGGTATTGTTATAAAGAATAGTATTGTTGCTAGAGTTAGGAAAGTAGTTTTGCCCATATTTATTTTAATGCTTCTTCCAATTCTTTAAATATTTTTTCTTTTATTTCGGTTATTTTTTTCTCTATTTCTTGATAATATTGTTGTTTTTCTTCTTCTATTTTTTTCAAAAGCTCATCAAATTTTTCTTTTATTTTATTTTCCATATTTTGCTCTTCTTTCCAATACAGCTTTTATTTTTTTAAGTCTTACAAAATCTTCTCTTTCTCTTTCTTCTAAAGTAGCCACTATATTATAAATTGCTCTTTCATAATTTGGTATAATTATATGCTTTAATGCATTAACTTGTCTTTGAGTTTTTTTGAGCTCTTCAGCTAATTTATAGATCGCATTTTCTTTTTCTGCACAGCTAATTAATAACGGTATTATTTCTTGAAATTTTTTTAATGCCCTATCTAAAGAACTTGGTGTACCTATAAAACCATAAGGAATTGTTCCTTTTTCAAAATTAACAGTAAATCGAGGAATTTTAACACCCATTAAGTTTTCCTCTTTTATTTTTACTTCTGCAGTATATGGAGTTACTGTTATTAATGAATTTAAATTTATATTGCTTTCGCTCATATATGCTTCATACAATGCATAATAAGCATCATAAAGCGGTTCATATATTTTCTTTTTTTCCTCCGTTACTTCATCTATTAGCTTATCTAATTCGTGTAAAATAACTTCCCTTTTATCTTCTAAAATTTTTTTAACTTTTTTTGCAAAAGCTAAACTTCTTTTTAATCTTATTAATGTTATTTTTGTAGGTAAAATTTTTCTTTCGAATGATGACATTACGCTTTCCTTTTATAATATTGTTTTATATGCTTTTCTTTTATTCTTGTTAACTCTGATTCTGGTAACATTGATAAAACTTCCCAGGCTAAATCTAAAGTTTTCCATATATCTCTGTTTTCATAATAAGATTGAGCTAAGAATTTCCTTTCAAAGGCTTCACCATATCTTAAATAAAGTAAATCTGTCGGTGTTAAGCTACTTTCACCTACTATTAAAGCTAATGCTCTTAGTTCTTGTGCTCTTGCATATGCAGCATATAATTGACTTGCCACTTCAGGATGATCACTTCTGGTCTTTCCTTCACCTATTCCATCTCTCATTAATCTGCTTAAGCTCATTAATACATTTATTGGAGGATATATTCCAACTCTATATAAATCTCTGCTTAAAACAATCTGTCCTTCTGTAATATAAGCTGTTAAATCAGGTATAGGATGACTTATATCATCGTTTGGCATTGTAAGAATAGGCATTTGGGTTATACTTCCTTTTTTACCTTTTATTCTACCAGCTCTTTCATATATTGTAGCTAAATCTGTATATAAATAACCGGGATATCCTTTTCTTCCAGGCACTTCTTCCCTTGCTGCACTAATTTCTCTTAAAGCTTCTCCGTAATTTGTCATATCTGTAAGAATTACTAATACATGCATATCCTTTTCAAAAGCTAAATATTCAGCTAAAGTTAAAGCTATTCTTGGTGTTATTATTCTTTCGAATGCAGGATCGTCTGCTAAGTTTAAAAATAATGCACTTCTCTTTATTGCACCTGTTTCTTCCAAACTTTTTTTGAAAAATGCTGCCTCATCATGCTGTACCCCTATTGCTGCGAATATTACAGCAAATTCTTCTTCT
>JAVVGP010000025.1:0-11319 GCA_032249055.1 Thermoproteota archaeon
CATTTAAAGGTTTCCTATTCTTCTTTCCTTTTATTTTCTTTACTGGATAGCCAAAGCCAACAACTACAGAAGGTTCAAGGTCTTCAGGTATATTAAAGTCTTTCCTTAATTTTTCTTTATTTATTCCTGTAAAAATACAAGATGCTATTCCATATCCCCATGCTGCTATTTGCATATTTTGCACAACTCTTCCTGCATCTATTAAATGGAAAGGATATTTAGGATCTGTTAGAACAATTACAGCAAAATTTGCATTAACTATCCATTTTCCAGTTATGCTATCATCTGCCAGTTTCTTTAAATTTTCTTTATCTTTAACAACTATGAAACGCCAATGTTGAAGATTTTTTCCGCTACCTGTAGATCTTGCAGCTTCAAGTATTTTAAGCTTTATGTCTTTAGGTATCTCTTTTGGAGAATATTCTCTTACATCTAATTTTGTAACTACATAGTCAAAAACTTCCATAATATTATTTTAATTTTTATTTTTTAAATGATTTTCAAGAATTAACTTTTTTATTTAGGAGCTTTCCAATTTTTCTTTGAACACAATGATGTTAAGTTAATAATATTCGAATTTCAATATATTTGAAAGTAAAATATATATTAAACATGTAAAAGAATATATTCTATATATGAGTGAGATAAGAAGTGTCCAACTCTCAGGTAAAAGCACATTTATTGTTTCTTTGCCAAAACATTGGATTAAAAGTAACAATATAAAAGTTCATGATAAATTGGTTATTCTTGAAAATGAAGATGGTTCCTTAACAATCTATCCTTACAATAAATTTAAAAGAAAAGATGAAAGCATAATTACCGTAGACTTTAAGACATATAATTCTTATAAAGAAGTTTTGAGAGAATGTATAGCTTTGTACTTGGCAGGTTATCAAAGCATTAAAATAATTAACATAACTTCAAATCTTCATGAACTTAAAGAAGAATTAAGGGAAAGACTGGTTGGTATAGAAATTATAGATGAAACGATAAACAGCTTTACCATACATGTATTTACTTCTTCAATAGAGGTAAATATCGGAAAAATATTAGAGAGAATGTTTAGCATAGTTTATTTAATGTTTGAAAACTTCATTTCCCTTGTTAAAGGAGAAGTGGATTATTACAAAAGGATAATTGAATTAGATACAGATGTAGATAGGTTTTATAACTTTATTTCTAGACAAATAAATCAAGCTCTAAGCAATTCTTATTTAGTATATGAATTAGGTCTAAATAATAAATTAGAATGTATAGAATATAAGTTAGTAGCAAGAGCTTTGGAAAGGATAGCTGATCATATAGAGGAAATGGTTTCCAACTTTATTAAATTAAGTAGCGTATGTGAAGAAATAAAAAAGGATATCGTTAACTTATCTGAAAAAATAAAAGAGAATTTCAAAGATATGTTAATTACATTTTTGAAAAAGAATAAAGAAAAGGCAAACAAAAATATTACAAATATAATAGAAATATTAAATGATATAAGAAATTTAACCGAAAATTTGTTAAAAAATTATGCTAATAAACAAGAATTAACTTCTTTAAAACTTATATTAGAAAGTTTAAAAAGAATTTCAGAATATACTATTGATATTGCAGAACATACAATAAATATAGCAAATTATAATTATTAGATTTATAAATATTCTACAATTCCCACGAATTAGTGATATGCTATCTTTATTCAAAATTTAATAATTGAAAATAAGAATTAATTAATATGAAAGAAACAACGAAATTGATTTTAAAAACAATAGCTTTTAGTCTAACTCTTCCTTTATTTTTTGCTTTAATATTACCTTTGATTATTTTATTTTATTTGAATTTTTATACCTTTGAAATTTTCTTCTTTAATTATTTAGGAATTATTTTAATAATAATAGGAATAGCTATTTATTCAATTAGTTGCTACTATTTTATTTTTTATGGCAAAGGAACACCTTCTCCTTTAGATGAGCCTAAGATGCTTATAACAGAAGGGATATATAAATATACAAGGAATCCTATGTATCTTTCAGGAGTTCTAATTGTTTTAGGTGAAGCTATATTTTTTGAATCCTTAATGATCCTTGCTTACACATTTCTTCTTTTTGTAATATACCACCTTTTTATAGTTTTTTATGAAGAACCCCATTTAATTAGAAAATACGGCAAATTATATGAAGAATATATGAAAAGAACCCCAAGATGGTTAGGCATTAAAAGAAATAATAAATTATAAACTAACTTTACTTTGTAAATTTTCTTTTAGCCATTTTTCTCCCCACTTTTTTATTGCTACAAGAACAGGTTTTAGATCTTTTCCTTTTTCTGTTAAAGCGTAATAATAATTTTTTCCATCACAAACTCTTTCAACTATTCCATTCTCTTTTAATTCCTTTAATATTTTTGATAATGTTCTGGAACTTATTCCTTGAAGATTATTAAGTAACTCTTTATATGTTCTAGGTTTTTCCAAAAGTTTATCGATAACTATTAATCGCCAAGGTTTTCCTAAGAATGAACAAGCTTTATTCATTGGGCATTTTTCCATCAATCTAATAATAATAATTTTCCTTATATAAAGAGATAATTTAAAAATTAAACAAAAAAATTTAAATGCTTTACTTTGTAAATTTATATCATGGCATGGCAAGACATAATATTTGGTACGTACAACAATGAAATATTTCTAAGCATTGCAATATTTGTTGTAAGAATATTTGTTGGAGTACTATTTGTTATACATGGATATCCTAAACTCTTTTTACCTGCTAAAAATGAAATGAAAAACAGTTTTAAACAGATTGGAGTACATCCAGTATTGTTTGACTTAGCAGCCTTATTAGAATTTATAGGAGGTTTTGCTTTAATTTTCGGTTTCTTAACAAGGATAGCAGCTATATTATTCACTTTAGAAATGATTGGAACAACTTTATTATATGTAACTATATTATGGAAATTACCTATTCCTAGAGGATATGTTGAACCGATGTTTAAAGCTACAAAGGGATATATGTTTGGCTGGGAGCTTGATACAATATTACTAGCTTCATGTTTTGCAATAGCTTTATTAGGACCAGGAATATTATCTATTGATCATTTAATATGGAGTACAATCCTATCATAGAAATAATCGAATTTACTGATCCTTATTGTACTTGGTGCTGGGGATCAGAACCTATACTTAGGAAGCTCAAATGGGTTTATGGAGATCAAATAAGGATTAGTTATAAAATGGGAGGATTGGTTAAAGATATTAACGAATTTTATGATCCGATTAATAATATAGGAGGAGAGTTATGGTATTTGCAAGTTGCTGATCATTGGTTGGAAGCTTCAAGTAAGCATGGAATGCCCGTAGATATTAGACAATTTACAGAATATTATAAAGAATTCAACTCTACATGGCCTGCAAATATTGCAGTTAAAGCTGCTGAGCTACAAGATAGGAATCTTGCATGGAAATATTTAAGGAGATTAAGGGAAGCTGCTGCAGCTGAAGCTATACCAATACATAGATTAGAAGAACAACTAAGGTTAGCAGAAGAATGTGGCTTGGATGTTTTTAAAATGAAAGAAGATATTGAAAGTGGAAGAGCCTATGAAGAATTTATGAAAGATATTAGAGAATGTCAAGAAAGGGGGATAACGGGATTTCCTACTTTTATAATAAGAAGATTAAAGGATAATTTTGAAACGATTAGAATTGGATACATGAGATATTCAATGTTTAAAGAAATTTTAGAAAAGTTATCCAATGAATTAAAGGAAAGGAAAATTGAGTTAAGTGAAAAAGAAGCTTTAAATTTTATAAGATACTGGGGTAAAGTAGCTACACAAGAGATTGCTATTTTATTTAATATATCAAAGTATCAAGCTTATTCTTTACTGAAAG
Source organism: Thermoproteota archaeon (assembly GCA_032249055.1). Lineage (GTDB taxonomy): Archaea > Thermoproteota > Thermoprotei > Gearchaeales > Gearchaeaceae > SCGC-AAA471-B05. Next base: position 3,881 of record JAVVGP010000025.1, read on the forward strand.
AAATGGAAAGAAAAGGATTGATTAAATCTCAAAAGGCAGGTAATGATTATTTTTGGAAAGCAAAAAGCAAATGTGAAGCAGGAGTATGCAATATATGATAAAAGATGTGGAAAATGAAGGAATTAAAAAATTTGTAATTGATCCAAAAGCAAGAATAGGCTGGGTTCATTTAACAGTTTCTGACTTAGAAAAAAGCTTAGATTTCTATGTTAATTTACTAGGTTTTTATAAACTTAAAGAACTAAATAAAACTGCTTTTCTTGGTATTGACGGAAAAACTTTAATTATTTTAACAGAGCATAAAGGAGCTAAACCAAAACCATATAGAACAAGAGGTCTTTATCATTATGCAATTCTTTTGCCAACAAGAAAAGATTTGGCAAGAATTCTTGTAAGATTATTAAACTATGAATATTACATCGAAGGATTCGCTGACCATGTAGCAACTGAAGCAATTTATTTAGCAGATAATAATGGTCATGGTATAGAAATTTATTGGGATAGACCAAGGGAAAAATGGAAATTTGTAAATGGGAAATTATATATGGCTACTCTACCTTTGGATATAGAAAATTTGATAGAGGAAATTAAAGAAGAAAAATTTAAAATAGCCTTATCTAGTGAATGGAGAATTCCGAATAATACAAGAATAGGACACATTCATCTTCATGTTTCTAACTTAAAAATCATGGAAGAATTTTATACAAAAGCCTTAGGTTTTGATTTAACTTTACGCTATATGGGTTCTGCTTCCTTTCTAGCTGCTGGAGGATATCATCATCACATAGGAATTAATATATGGGCAGGATTGAATGCTCCCCCTGTTCCGGAAGACTGTGTTAAATTAGTATCTTATTCTATAATACTAAGCTCGATGGAAAATTTAAAAGATCTAACGAATAATTTGATAAATTTAAATGTTAATTTTAAAGAAGATTTAGGCGAATATTCTGAGTTTATTCAAGAAGGAATTTCTATCAAAGATCCTGATGGAAATTTGATTATAGTAGGTTTAGAAAAAATTTAATTAAGCTTATATTTAGTTGGTAATTATATAAAATATGGCACCGTTAAATATACTTTACTTGTTTTTCTACACATCTATTTTACTAAGCATACTATATCTAACTAGAAAACAGAAGATAAATTATAAAAAAATTAGGGCAGTTTCCAAGACAGTAATAATCGTTGCTGTAGTAATTATTATAGTTGCAGCAGGAGTTGGGCTATATTTGTATTTGACAGCTCCTGCACCACCTCCACCACCTAAAATCAAAGAAACATTAATAGTAGGTACAACTGATAGTGTCCAAACAACTCTAGATCCTGCTGAAGCTTATGATTACTTTGGTGTTAATATGATACAAAATATTGGAACAGGCTTATTTGAATATGAGCCAGGAACAGCTAAGCTAAGAAATGTTTTAGCAAAATCATATTCCATTACAGATGGGGGAAAAGTATGGATAATTAATTTGGTAGAAAATGCAAAATTTAGAGATGGAAGCGAATTTGATGCTAATGCAATGGCTTTTTCATTAAATAGAACAATAAAATTAAATCAAGATCCTGCTTTCTTAATAGGTGATCTTATAGATAAAATAGAAGTTACTGGCAAATATCAAATTAAACTTACTTTAAAACAACCATTTGGTGAAGAATATACTAAAGCTTTACTTTCAACATGGGTAGCCTATGCTGTTAATCCCAAAACTTCTCCGATGGAAGTAGTAAAACCTCCTAATACATTAGATATGATCGGACCATATTATGTTTCAAAGTGGGAAATAGGGCAATTTATAGAATTAACAGCAAATCCAAATTGGTTTGGAGAAAAACCAAAGACTCAAAAGATAGTTATTAAATTCTATAAAGATGCAGATTCATTACTATCAGCTGTTAAAGCTGGAGAATTAGACTTAGCATTTAGAACCTTTAGTCCTGCTCAAGTTGATGCTGTTATGAAAGAAGGAAAACTTCAAGTAGTCTCAGGCCCTGGTATTGCTCCGATACGTTATTTAGTTTTTAATGTAAATAAAGAACCTTTCAATAATAAATTGGTAAGACAAGCTATAGCTTATACAATAGACAGGGAAAGAATTGTTAATACTTTATTCCTAGGAAAATTAGCACAACCATTATATAGCATGGTCCCAATAGGCTTCTTTGGACATATAGATGCATTTAAGGATAGATATGGAGCCAAACCAGATATAGAAAAAGCTAAACAACTTTTAAGACAAGCAGGATATAGTGAAAATAACAAATTAAAATTTGAACTGTGGTATACTCCTGTAAGATATACTCCTGTTGAAGGAGATGTTGCTGCTATATTAAAGGAAGGAATCGAAGCTACTGGATTAGCAGAAGTTACTCTTAAAAATGCTGAATGGGGTACATATAGAACATTATTTAAAGAAGAAAAAATTTCAGTTTGGCTTCTAGGATGGTATCCAGATTTTTTGGATTCTGATAATTATGTTAGACCATTTTATCATAGTGGGGGTAACGGTTGGTTGCATGTAAATTATAAGAATTCTCAAATTGATCAGTTAATAGATGAACAAGTATTAAAAAGTGGAACTGAAAGAGAAAATCTTTTAAAACAAATTCAGCAAATAGCTGCTGAAGATGCGCCAATAATACCTTTATGGCAAGAAGGTCAGTTTGCAATAGCCCAGCCATATGTAAAAGGAATAGTATTAGATTATTCCCAAATATTTAGATACTGGCTTATATACGCTGAAGTTAAATAAATTAATTTAATTTTTTATTTATTTTTATTTATGTCATTAAAATCTTACATTATAACTAGATTATTGTTAACGATTCCTATGGTATTTATACTTTTAAGTATAGTTTTTGTTGTTTTAAGAGTTCTTCCTGGCGATCCTGTAACAATGCTTGAAGGAAAAGATATACCAGAAGAAGTTCTTCAAAGGAGAAGAGAAGAATTAGGATTAAATAAGCCTATCCATGAGCAATATTTATCTTATCTTATTAATATATTCCAAGGAAATTTAGGAGAAACTGCTTTAACTAAAGTACCTGTAACATATTTTATAATTCAAAGATTGCCTGCTACAGTAGAACTTGCAATAATGAGTATGATCTTTGCAGTTATAATAGGAATATTTTTAGGTTCTTATGGAGCATATAAGTTTCATAGACCTTTAAGTTATATCGTTAGAATATATGGGATGATCGTATATTCAATTCCCGTTTTTTTCTTAGGATTATTATTAATATATATTCTTTCAATAAGTTTAGGAATGTTTCCTACATCTTTAAGACTTAGTCCTTTATTAGAAATAGAATATTCAACTATTAAAATAACTAATTTTATTCTTATAGATTCGATAATTTTAAATCGATATGATATTTTATATGATTGGTTACACCATTTATTTTTGCCTTCATTGGTATTAGGAATATATCTTTCAGGAATTTTTGTAAGATTAACTCATGCTCAAGTAGCTGAAACATTATTTAAGGATTTTGTTACAGCAGCAAGAGCTAGAGGAATAACTGAAAGAAGAATTCTTTATAAATATGGATTAAGAAATGCTCTAATACCTATTGTAACAATGATGGGATTACAATTTGCTGCTTTACTTAGTGGAGCAGTACTTACAGAAACAGTATTTAATTGGCCAGGAATAGGTTCACTTGTTTATGAAAGCATTCTTGCAAGAGATTATAATTTAGTTCAAGGTTCAATAGTAATATATGCTTTTTTGGTAGCTTTGGTTAGCTTAATTGTAGATATTACATATGCTTATATAGATCCTAGGATTAGATACTAATGAGACTAATTAAAATAAAAGGGCATGAAAATTGGATGATATTTATAGGCTCATTAGTATTATTTGTTATAGTTATTTTAACATTATTATATTCAATTATATCTCCTTATGATCCTACAAAATCATCGGTTAACATAAAAGGAGAAACGATATTTATAAAACCTCTTTTACCTCCTTTATCCAAAATTGAAGTAGAAGTGAATGGTTCAAAACATGAACTATTTTTCTTGTTTGGTACAGATCAGGTAGGCAGAGATGTTTTTACAAGAGTAATTGCAGGATCAAGTTTTGTTTTATCAGTAGCGATACTTGCTACATTGCTATCTCTTTCAATAGGATTACCTCTAGGATTACTTTCTGGGTATGTGGGAAGAATTTATGATAGAGCGCTTTCTCTTGTAATGGATAGCATATATGCCTTTCCTGGACTAATATTAGCTATAGCAGTAGCAGCTTTATTAGGTATCGGATTAGTTAATATGATTGTTGCTATAGCAGTAGTTTATATACCTTCATATTTTAGAATTGTAAGAGGACAAGTTTTATCATTAAAAGAACAACCTTTTATTGAAGCAGCTATAGCTTTAGGTATGCCTAAAACAAATATTCTTTTTAAGCAAATAATGCCTAACGTTTTTCCTTCATTATTTGTTATAACGACATTAAATATTGCAGATGCAATAATAATCGAAGCAGCTTTATCATTTTTAGGTTTAGGAATCTCTCCTCCTACACCAGATTGGGGTTTAGATATAAGTCAAGGAAAAAGATACTTTTTAGCAGGAGCATGGTGGGTAGGCATATTTCCTGCAATGATGATATCTTTAGCTGTATTAGGATTTAGCTTAATAGGAGAAGGCTTTGATGAGAAACTTAATCCTAAGATAAGAACAAAATGAATGAAGAACTTCTTTTTATAAAAAATTTAACTGTTGAATATTCTTTAGGTAAATATAATGTTAGAGCTGTAGACAATGTATCTTTAAAAATAAATAAAGGAATTTCTATGGGAATAGCTGGAGAATCAGGTTCAGGCAAAACTACTTTAGCATTATCAATATTAAAATTATTACCCCATTATGCAAGAATATTATCTGGAGAAATTATTTTTGAAGGTAAAAATATTTTGAACTTAACAAATGAAGAAATAAGGAAAATAAGGGGGGCTAAGATTGGAATGATATTTCAAGATCCTTCAGCTTCTCTTAATCCTACAATGAAAGTTATAGACCATTTTATTGAATTATTTAATTCACATAAAGCAAATTTAAGAAAAGAAGAAATAATAGAAGAGGCTGCAAAAATTTTAGAAGAAATGGGCATAGGTAAAGAAAGACTTAAGGATTATCCCCATATGTTAAGTGGAGGTATGAAGCAAAGGGTCGCAATTGGTTTAGCTTTAGCTTTAAATCCTTCGCTTTTAATAGCAGATGAACCTACAACAGCTTTAGATGTATTAATTGAAGCCCAAATAATTGAACTCTTAAAAAATCTTAAAAAGCAAAGAAATATTTCAATTATGTTAATTACGCATAACTTAGGTATAATTTCTGAACTAGTTGATGAAGTTTCTATAATGTATGCAGGAAAAATAGTTGAAATGGGCAATAAAGAATCGATATTTAACGATCCTTTGCATCCATATACACAACTATTATTACAAGCTATACCTGAAATAGGCATAGAGAAAAAGCTTAAAGCTATACCAGGATCACCTCCTGATCTATCAAATCCGCCACCTGGTTGTAGATTCCATCCAAGATGTCCTTATGCAATGGAAATATGTAAAAAAGTTGAACCTAAATTAATTGAAATAAAACCAAATCATTTTGTAGCTTGTCATTTATATGAGAAGTAATTATATAGTTAAAACAGTAAATTTAGTTAAATTATTTCCAGTTAAAAGAGGGTTATGGGAGATAATTACAAGAAAAAAACAAGAATATGTACATGCAGTTGATAATGTATCTTTAGCAATAGAAAAAGGAGACATATTTGCAATAGCTGGAGAATCTGGTTCAGGAAAAACTACTTTAGGCAAACTTATGCTTAAATTATTGGAACCTACTGCTGGAGAAATATATTTCATGGATAAAAATTTAAAAGAAATAAAAGGAGAAGACTTAAAAAAGTTTAGAAGAGAAGCTCAGATAATCTTTCAAGATCCTTATGCTTCTTTAAATCCTCGTATAAGAATAGGTGAAAGTATAATGATGGGTGTAAATGTTCATTATAATAATTTAGATGAAAAAGAAAAGAAGCAAATGGTTTATGATATCGTGGAAAAGTAGGTTTAACTCCTGCAGAAGAAATATATAAAAGATATCCTCATGAACTTAGCGGGGGCAAAGACAAAGAGCAGTTATAGCAAGAGCTTTAATATTAAGACCAAAATTTATTGTTGCAGACGAACCTGTTGCAATGGTTGATGTATCTATAAGAGCCCAAATACTTGATCTTTTATTAGAACTAAAAAAAGAAATGGATTTAACTTATGTAATAATAACGCATGATTTATCCGTAGTATATTATATTTCAAATAAAATCTCAATAATGTATTTAGGTAAAATAGTTGAGATGGAAAGTAAAGAATCTGTATTTAATGAACCTTTACATCCATATACGCAAGCTTTAATTCAAGCTATTCCTACGTTAAAAGGTAGAAAGGAAAGAAAAATAGTAGGAGGAGAAGTTCCAAGTGCAATTAGGCCTCCGTCTGGTTGTAGATTCCATCCAAGATGTCCTTATGCAATGGAAATATGTAAAAAAGTTGAACCTAAATTAATTGAAATAAAGCCAAATCATTTTGTAGCTTGTCATTTGTATGAGAAGTAGTTGTAATTTTAATTTTTTCATAAGCTAAACTTTTAATAAGTTAAAAATCTTTCAATTATTTGATTGACTTCATTGGGTTTTTCTAACATAACCATATGACCAGCTTCCTCAATTATATAAAGCTCTGAGTTTTTAATTTTTTGCTTTAAATACTGTGAATACTTTACAGGAGTTAACAAATCTTCTTTACCGCATATTATTAATGTGCGGTATTCAATGTTCTCTATTTTATCCATATAATTAAATTTATCGCATGCCAAAAAGTCTCTTAAAGTCACATGTAAAGGAACTTTTAAGAAATTCTCCTTATATTTAAGTAATATTTGTAAATCTGGATGAGCTTTAAAAGACCATCTGCTTAAGACTTCAAAAGCATCCTCATAAGATTTCCTCAAAGCATCCAAAATTACATTTGTAACTCTTAGTTTTGCTCCTGTAGCTATTAAAATAATAGAATCGAGCCATGGAGGCTTCTTTAAAGCTATAACCATAACTATTGCTCCTCCCATCGAATGACCTGTAAGTACAACATTATTTAGATTTCTTTTCTCAATATATTTAATAACCCATTCAGCATAATCTTCTATAGTAGTTAAGTTAGCATCTTTTTCATTTCCGTGACCTGGCAAATCAATAGCTATAGAATTTTTGAAATATTTAGTTTGATTTTCCCATACCCAACTTCCTTCACCTGCTCCATGAATAAATACAATATTCTTATTCATAAAACATATATTTTGATTAAGATTAAAATTTTTAATATTTAGAGTAGCTTTAATAAGAAATTTATAAATATTA
>JAVVGP010000026.1:0-10942 GCA_032249055.1 Thermoproteota archaeon
ATGAAGAAAATTTGGAAAAAATTAAAGAAAAAATTTTACAAGAAGCATTGAAAATCTGCGAAGAAGATATAAAAGCAAATATGAAAATTGCTGAAAATGGAGAAAAGTTAATCGAGGATAATGATATTATTTTAACTCACTGTAATACAGGTGCATTAGCAACAGTTGGCATAGGAACTGCTTTAGGAATAATAGCAAAAGCTGCTGAAAGTAAAAAAATACAAGTGTTTGTAACAGAAACAAGACCTAAGTTGCAAGGTTCAAGATTAACTGCATGGGAATTAAAAAAATTAGGTATTCCTTATAAAATAATTCCAGATAGTGCTGTAGGTATAGTAATGAAAAAACGTATGGTAAAAAAAGTTTTGGTAGGTGCAGACAGAATTTTTCTAAGCGGTCATGTAATAAATAAAATTGGCACATTAAATATAGCATTGATAGCTAATTATTACAAAATTCCTTTTTATGTTGCAGCACCTACATCGACAATAGATACAAAAAATAAAGTTGAAGATGTAAAAATTGAGGAAAGAGGGAAAGAGGAGGTAATTAAAATAAAAAGATTTTACATAGCTCCAAAAGATGCCGAAGTATTAAACTTAGCCTTTGATATAACAGATCCTGAATTAATAGATGCAATTATTACAGAAAAAGGAATAGCCTTTAGACCAGTTAATGCTTCTCTTGTCAATCTTCTGAGCTCATCTTAAATAACAAGATTTGATCTTTTGCAAAATCATAAAATAATTTTAAAGTAAATATTAGGATATATCTGGTTTAATCTATCTTGAAATTCTTTAACATATTTCTTATTTTCAGAAAAAACGATAATTATTCCAGCTATTTCTACGAATTTTAATTTTTTAATAAGAGAAACCAAGGCTAAATATTCAACCATCCTTGATAAACTTAAACCAGTTATCAATACTTTATCAAACTTTTTTAATGAATTTTTTAAAATAGCAATTGTATTTTTAATTTCATATTCAAATGGTTTGTTTAATTTTAAGCTATAAGTATATTCGATCCTTTTTTCAGAAGGAAAATATTTTTCATTATAAGCAAATACAAGCTGCGAGTTTAATTCCAAAGCTACTAAAAATCCTAAAAAAATATCATTTGGAAAAAAAACTATTACTTTGTTTACATCAAGATTGTAACAATGATTTAATATTAGTGAAGAAAAAAGGTATATTGAAGAAGGATTATAAACTCCGTTATTATTTAAATTGTTTTTATTAATTATTTCTTTAATTAATCCCTTACTTATACATTGTTCATATATAATTTCTGCTTTATCTTTGCTTGGAAGTACACTTCCTGAAATATATCTTGAAAGAATAGATTTTGGAATTCCAAAAATTTTCTCCATTTCATTATATTTTAGAAAATTCTTTAAGCTTCTAAGCATTCTTACAGAATTTAGCCTTATTATAACATCATGATATCTGTCATTTCTTGAAGAATTTTTCCCTTCCATTTCCAGTTGTTTTTATAATTCTTCAATAAAAAAGCTTAAATACCTTTCTGTATAAAAATCCATTAGAAAAACCGAAGTGGGACAACCTCTAGTTAAATTAAAAAAGAAAGAGAAAAAAATTATAGGAAAGCATGTATATGGAAACTTGTATGAATGCGATAAAGAAATAATCTCTTCTAAAGAAAAACTTTTAGAAATAGTAAAAGAAGCAGTTAAAATAGCTAAAATGAATCTTGTTGATATACATGCATGGAAATTAGAAGGAGAAAAGGGAGGAGTATCTGTTATTGCATTAATAAAGGAAAGCCATATTGCAATTCATACATGGACAGAATATAACTATGCTTCATTAGATGTCTATACATGCGGATATAAAAGCCAACCTCTTAAGGCATTCAAATATATTGTAAACGAATTAAAACCTAAAAAATATACTTTACATAAAGTAAAAAGAATAGGTTATCATTTAAGTTAAAAATTTTTTATAAATTAATTTTTTTAAATACTGTAACAATACTTACTCTAGCTTAAATGAGGTCTAATTAAGTTGAAGGAAAAGCTTGTAGCGCATAAGCAGATGTTAGTTTTTATGAGAAACTTTATTTTCAATTTAATAAGAAAATAATGGAGTATTCTCTACACCACATAATGTTCACAATAATATATGTAGCTACAAATCAATGAAGAGTTTAAACTAAAAAGAATTGAAAAGCAGATCTTATATTTAGGAATAATTCTAAATTTTTATAAGATTTTAAACGGGCCCGGTGGGATTTGAACCCACGACCCCCCGGTTAAGAGCCGGGTGCTCAACCTGGCTAAGCTACGGGCCCACTTTTACTATATTCCTTTATTATTTTATTTATTATATTGGTTGTACTATTTAATTCACCTTCTAATTTCTTTTTTAATCTTCTTATCTCTACATTATTTAAACCATGTTCTCTTAAATAATCTTTAAGCTTATTTTCATCAACTTTTTGGTCTGGACCAAGAAGAATTATATCTGGTTTTATTTTTGTTACTATTTGAAAAATATCAGGTCCAGGATTTCCTAAAATTGCTTTACTTACATATTTTATACTTTTTACAACTGTTAATCTTTGTTTTTCATTGATTATAGGTTCTCTATTCTTAAATCTTCTAACATTTTCATCACGAGCTACAACTACTATAACTTTGCCTAATTTGCTAGCTTCTCTTAATAAATAAATATGACCAGGATGTATTATTTCAAAGGTTCCTCCGACCATAACGGTTTTTTCTTTTTTTCTCATTTAAGAATAATTTTAAAATTTGTTTATTAGTTTATTTTCAAAAATATGAATTGATGGAAAAAACTGTAGAAACATTAAAATTATTAGGAATAATTAGAAGAAAGGAAGTTGAAGAAGCTATTAAGAAAATTCCTAGGGAAGAATTTTTACCTGAAGAATTTAAAAAATATGCTTATGTTGATACTCCTATACCAGTTGGTTATGGGCAAACAACTTCAGCAATACATATGGTAGCAATGCTTTGTGAACATACCGAATTAAAAAAAGGAGATAATGTATTAGAAATAGGGGCAGGTTCAGGTTATATGGCTTCTGTTTATCAATACATAACAAAATCAGAAGTCGTTACTATTGAAGTAATAAAAGAACTAGCTAAATTTGCTAAAAAAAATTTAAGAAAGCTAAATCTTGACTATTTTATTCATGTAATAAATGCAGACGCTACTCATTCTTTACCTTTCAGAAATAAATTTGATGTAATTATTGTTACAGCTTGTTCAAAAGATATCCCTTTGGAATATATTAACTATTTAGAAAATGAAGGAAGGCTAATAATTCCAGTAGGTTTATATGAGTTTGGTCAAGAACTTATTTTAGTAAGAAAAAAAGATAATAAAATTTATTCAAATAAAATATGCGATTGTGCCTTTGTACCATTAAAAGGAACAGGTAAAGTTTATAAAAACGATTAACTAAACCAAGCTTCCAAACCTTTTTGACCTTTGGTATATATTGTTGATTTTTTAATCCTATTTAATGCATTTAATATTCTTTCCTCAGAAAAATCATTTTCTTTACATAAAAAATCTATTATTTTATCAGTATTTGGAGGATTCCATTCCAACTTATAATTTGTTTCTACAGGTGGATTAAGAAAAATATTCCTTATTTCATCATAGTAATCTTTATATTGAATTTTAAGAGAAAGCAAAACCTTCTTTAAATTACCATACATTGTTATTAAAGAGTAGGCTCTTTTGGGTCCTATTCCTTTAAATCCCTCTGGATTGTAATCTGTTCCTATTAATATAGCTATATCTATTAGTTGTTCACGAGTTAATTTTAGTTTTCTTAATACTTCATCTAAGATTATCAGCTCAGGCTGAATTTCGATATATGTTTCGCTACGAGGCAATTTCCTTTTACCGCTAATTGTTAAATTTCTAACCAATCTTGGAGAACCAAATAATAAAGAATCATAATCTTGGCTTGCGGCAGCCCATGCATCATTTTTCATAGCTAAATATGCAGCTTGAGCCTCTCCTTCAGATTTACTAATTACATACGGAATTCCCATGTATTGTAAAAGTTTCATTGCATCCTCTACCATTTTATCAGTTAATCTTGAAGCTTGTTGAGCATAAATCCTTGCTTCCTCTAATTCTCCAGCTTCCAAACTTTCAATATATTTTTTTTCAGCTTCTTCTCTTATTTGTCTCCTTTTTTCTATTTCTTTTTGCTTTAAACTTGGAGGTTTTCCATCAAAAACATAAACAGGTTTTATGCCCATCTCTATTAAGTTTATTGTTCTATAAAATAAACCAGATAAATGACTAGTTATTTCTCCACGTCTATTCATTAATGGTTTACCATCAGGTTGCCTTATTGCAGACAAATACTGATAAAGAGCATTATAAGCATCTATGGCAATAATTTTTCCAGATAAATCCTCAAGTCTTATATTTTTCCTTTCTATTAATTCACCTAAATCTACACCCATCAATATTTTATTGTCTTATCATTATTATTTTTGTATCTTTTTGGGAATAAACTATTATTTTTTCATAAAATTCAAGCTTTATTAAAGCATTATTTAACTCAGAAGGAGAGACCATAATTTTTCTTTTATTTAATTCTTCAATCAATTCCCTTTCATCAATTTTTTGTTTTTTAGATACTATTTCAAAAATTATATTTTCTAAAGGTAAACTGTAATAGCTCATAAAAATGTTATAGGAGAAGGTTTTGTTTGAAGCATTTGTTTTGCTCTGTTATACCATGAAATGTAATAATTAACCATTACTTCATTAGCAGAAGGACTTACTTTCTTTATTGCTTCCAAAAAATGTTTTCTATATACTTTATTTGCATTTATATTTTCTCTTAAAGCTATCAAAGCTGCCTCTCTGCAAACATTTTTAATATCTGCACCAGTATACCAATTAGTTATTCTTGCTAATTCATAAATATCAACATCTTCAGCTATAGGCATTTTTTTAAGATAAATTCTAAAAATTGCTTGTCTTTCAATTTCATTTGGAGGTAAAATAAGTATAATTTTATCAAATCTTCCGCTTCTTAATAGAGCTGGATCTAAAAGATCAGGTCTATTTGTAGCACCTAGTACAAATACATTTTCATTGCTTTTGAAACCATCGAATTCTGTTAAAAACTGACTTAAAACAGAATTATAAACTTCGCTACCTGAGATACCTCGAACCGAAGCGATAGCTTCTATTTCATCGAAAAATATTATTGCAGGTGAAGAAAGTCTTGCTTTCCTAAATATTTCCCTTATAGCTTTTTCAGATTCTCCAACCCATTTGCTAAATATTTCAGGTCCATTTACAGAGATAAAGTTAACTCCGCTTTCATTTGCAATAGCTTTAGCAAGCATTGTTTTACCTGTACCAGGAGGACCTACAAGCAATACACCTTTTACAGGCTCTATTCCCATTCTTTCATAGATATCCTTTCTTTTTATTGGCAATATTATTGCTTCTTCCAACTCTCTTTTTACTTCTTCCAATCCTCCAATATCTTCAAGTTTAACATTAGGCTTTTGAAAATAGACCTCTCTCATTGCACTCGGAGTTATTTCTTTTAGTGCTTCAAGAAAATCTTCAAAGGTTACTTTTATATTATCCAGCAATTCAAGAGGAATTGGTTTACTTAAATCTAAGTTTGGTAAATATCTTCTAATTGCTTTCATAGCAGCTTCTTTGGCTAAGGCAGCCAGATCTGCACCTACAAAACCATGGGTCATTTCTGCAAGCTTTCTAAGATCTACATTACTATCTAGAGGCATATTTCTTGTATGAATTTGTAATATCTCATATCTTCCTTCTTCATCAGGAACCGGAAATTCTATTTCTCTATCAAATCTACCCGGTCTTCTTAAAGCTGGATCCAATAAATTTGGAACATTTGTAGCACCTATAACAATTACATTTTCTCTAGGTTCAAGACCATCCATTAATGCAAGCAATTGAGCTACAACTCTTTTTTCAACTTCGCCATGCACTTCTTCCCTTCTAGGAGCTATTGCATCAATTTCATCAATAAATATTATTGAAGGTGCATGTTGTCTTGCTTCTTCAAATATTTCTCTTAATCTTGCTTCAGATTCACCATAATATTTATTCATAATTTCTGGACCATTTACAGATATAAAATACGCTGCAGTTTCATTAGCAACAGCTTTTGCTAATAAAGTTTTGCCTGTACCAGGAGGACCATATAATAAAATACCTTTTGGAGGATCTATTCCTAACTTTTTGAAAAGCTGAGGATATTTTAAAGGTAATTCGATCATTTCTCTTACTTTATCAATTACCTTTTTAAGCCCTCCTATGTCTTCATATGTTACTTTAACTCTTGCTATTTCAGAAACAGGTTTTTCTAAAATTATTAATGAGGTATCGCTGGTTATTAAAACAGGTCCTGAAGGCTTTGTATATATTACTTTAAAAATTAAATTATATTCAAGACCAGGTACTTGAATTAGATCATTTTCTAAAACAGGCTTGTCAATAAGTTTGTTTTTTATATAATTCAAAGAAGAAGAATCGATACTTATCATATGATCCTGAGGAGCAAGCTTTATTACCTCAGCAGGTTTACAAGAAGCAGGCCTAACTATAACTTTTTCTCCTAATGAAACATTTGCATTTTTTCTTAACAATCCATCCATTCTTATCATTTTTAATCCATCATCTTCTGGATAGGCTGGTAAAGCTATAGCTACAGTTTTTGACTTTCCTTCTATTTCTACAATTAAAGATTTTGATCCGCCAAGTTTTAATAATATTTCACTATCAATCCTTACTCTTCCCTTTCCTACATCTTTTTGCTTAGCTTCAGCAACCCTTAAAACAAATTCTTTCTTTTCTTTAAATGAAGAATTAGTTTTATGCATACAAAATTATTCCCTTAATAAAGATATAAATTCTATTTCTATTTGTTCTATACTTTCAAATTTATTTAAATAATCTTCAATAACCGAAGTTCCTCCTTCAACATTATCTGGCATTGAAAAATAAAGTTTTAGACTCTTTAAACCAAAGGCGATTTCTTCTACTTTATAACCCTTTAATGATAAAATTTCAGGCAAATTTTCCTTAATTCTTTGATATAGCTCATCTAAATTAATGCTAATATCCTTAGGCAAGACTTTAACAACAACTAATACTTTACCCATTTTAAGGTCCTTGAAAACCACATTTTACACAAGTATAAGTGTTAACCAATTTTCTGCATTTTTGACATCTCACAATTATACTACCACCGCAATTTGGACATGGAAATTTTATTGCTCTTTCATATGGTGGAATTATTCTATTACAAGTTGAACACTTTGGCAATTTTAATGAATATTGCATTTTTATCTTAATATATTGTCTATGAAATCCTTTATAAATCCTATGCTTAAGTTATAAAGCAATTTCCTGTCAGTTAAAAAGCTTTTAATAACATTGTCATGATAATCTATATAATTTTCTTGAATTTTATTCAGCACGTCTGAAGATTTAATAGCATAAAAAATCTTATCATATAAATTTAAAGGCAAAGAGAAAAATATTCTAGAAAATTCATACATACTTTTAAGAGGTTTAACTATATACTTTGAATTAAATTTTTCGATTATGTTCTTATAATAAGCATCTTTTCTTAGTACATATTTTGGGAAAAATTTTCCAGTTATCTTTGCTCCTAAAATTCCATAATATAATCCTCCTCCTGTAGTAGGCTTTACATGAGCAGCAGCATCACCTGCCAAAGCTACATTATAAAAAATAATTTGATTAAAAGGTTTATCAAAAACTATCCTTCCACTATAAATTCCACAAATTTTTCCCTTAATTCCTTTCTTAGAAATAAATTTATTTAGCATTAACTTTGGAGAAAAGTATTTGTTAGCTAACCCTACAAGAAAAGTATTATTAGAAGAGGGAGCATACCATGCGAAAAATCCCTCAGCTTCTTTACAAAGAAAAACTTTAACACATTCTTCATCTTCAACTTCTCCTTCAAATTCATATTGTATTGCTGGAATAGTTCTAGGAACCCTTGTATTTATTAACTTATATTTCGTAGAAGCCGCATAAATTATTCCTTTTGATTCGTATTCTTTGCTATTTGTTATTACCTTTACTTTTTCTTTTTCAATTGAAATCTTTTTAACTCTTTCTCCAA
Organism: Thermoproteota archaeon; assembly: GCA_032249055.1. Lineage (GTDB taxonomy): Archaea > Thermoproteota > Thermoprotei > Gearchaeales > Gearchaeaceae > SCGC-AAA471-B05. Next base: position 8,173 of record JAVVGP010000026.1, read on the forward strand.
GACTCACATTTACTCCTTTTTTTAATGCTTTTTCAAGCAATAATTCTTCAAAGAAAACTCTTTCTAAAACAAAAACTTTGTGATGCGATAAAGTTATATTAACTTTTATTCCTGAAGGAGATACAAATTCAGCTTTTCTTATTTTATTTTTTACGCTTTTTAAAGCAGGTTCTCCAATTAGCTTTAAGGCTTCATAACTTACTATTCCTGTACAATGTCTAGGAATGCCTACTCTTTTATCTTCTTCTATTATTAAAATATCTATATTATCAGAAGCTTCTATAGCTGAAGATAAACCTGATGGTCCTCCGCCAACAATAATCAAATCATGCATATATTCTATATTTAATTTATTTTAAAAATATGAATGAAATAAAACAGGTTATTGTTGTTAGGAATGATATTAAAATGGGTAAAGGTAAAATTGCTGCTCAAGTTGCTCATGCTTCAGTTACAGCTTTCGTGGAGACATTAAAAGTAAATAAAAAATTGGCAGAAGATTGGTTAATTACTGGACAAAAAAAAGTAGTTTTAAAAGTTGATAGCTTAGAAGAATTGTTGAACTTATATAAAAAAGCAATTGAAAAAGGATTAATAGCAGTAATAATTGAAGATAGAGGATTAACACAAATACCTGCAGGAACAATTACTTGTTTAGGTATTGGTCCTGATGAAGATAATAAAATAGATGAGATAACTTCTAAACTTAAGTTGCTTTAGTTACTTCTTAATCACCTCTCTTCTTTTTAATCTTAAATTCTTTCTTCTGCATTTTCTGCATTTTTCAGCTTTTATTGAATTTCTTGCACCACATTCTCTACATATTTTTACAAATAGCAGATATTTTTGAGCAAGCTGGATTTTTTCAGGAGAAGGTAATGGCATAAATTAAAATTTAGAGAAGAGCTTTATAAATTTAAAAAAATTTAAGATCTAATCTATAGTTATTCTTACGTTTGTAGATAACAACTTTGATATAATTTTTTCCATTTCTTTTATACTGATGGGAAGCTTTATTGTTTCTTCCTTGCTTATTCTAATATTATATTCATAAGAGCCAGCGGGTGACCATACTTGGTTTAAACTTAAAATTTTTGCAGGATAAAAAATTTGCGATACAAATTTTTTTACATCTTTAACTTTCTCAACTATTTTTACATTCTTTCCTGTTTTATTACTTAAGTATTTTGAAAGGGAAGAAATCAACAGTGGATTTAAAAGAGAAGGGGAAGAAACTATAACTAGTAAATTATCATTATTTATGATGTTAACTTCTTCCAAATTTATATTTTTGATCTCTTTAAATTTTTCTTCAATTTCATAAAGATGCTTAGCGATCTCCACTTCTGCTGAGTTTAATATACCTTTTTCAAATTTCTCGCTACATTGTGAACAAAAAATATTACTTAGAGCACATACTTTGCAAACTTTTGCTTTCATTATATTAATTCTTTAATAATTTTAGCATGCTAAAATAGTTTATTTTTTAAAATTATTAACTTATATTAGCTTACTTTCAAAGAGTTTGTTTTCACTCGAACAAATTGCTAAGCTAATAAATAATTTTAATTATTAAAAATAACAAAATGAAAAAAGTTTACATAAACGAAATTCCTGAGTTAGTTGATAAAGAGATAGAATTATATGGGTGGGTACATGAGATTAGAGATACTGCAAGATTCTTATTTATAATAATAAGAGATGTTACAGGAAAAGCACAAATAACAATAAACAAAGACCAAGAAGAAATAGCTAAAATAGGTGAAAAATTACATCATGAAGATGTAATATATGTTAAAGGAATAGTTAAAAAGTCTGCAATAGCAAAATTAGGCTATGAAATAATTCCAAATGAAATAAAAGTAATATCTAAAGCAAAACATCCATTAGCTTTAGATGTTACAGGAAAGGTCGATGCTGAATTAAATACGATTTTAGATGCAAGATATCTTTCATTAAGAAGAGAAGATTATAATTCAATATTTAAAATTCAATCTGCAATGGTTAAATATATTCGTGAATTTCTATATGAAAGAGGATTTATTGAAATATTTACTCCTAAAATAATAAAATTTGCTACAGAAGGAGGAGCTGAACTATTTGAGGTAAAATATTTTGATGAAACAGCTTACCTTGCCCAAAGCCCTCAAATATATAAAGAAATTTGTTCAGCAGCCTTTGAAAAAGTATTTGAAATAGCTTCCTATTTTAGAGCTGAAAAATCTAGAACGCCATATCATTTATCTGAATTTTTATCCTTTGATGTTGAATGTGCTTTTTATAGCTATCATGCAGTAATGGATCTGTTAGAAAACTTAATAAAGTATGTAATTAACAAGCTCTATGAAAATAATGAAAAAGAGTTTAAAGTTTTGAAATGTGAAAAAATAAACGTCGACTATAAGTTTGAAAGAATAAAATATGATGAGGTAATTTCAATTCTTGAACCTTATGGCATAAAATGGGGTGATGATTTAACTCAGCATACTTTAAAATTGCTTGAAGGAAAGATTGGCAAGAAATTCTTCTTTATAATAGATTGGCCAACCGAATTAAAGCCATTTTATACCTATGAACATGAAGATAATCCTAAAATTACTAAATCCTTTGATTTTAACTATGGATTTTTAGAAATAGCTTCAGGAGGGGAAAGAATTTATAAAAGTGAGCAACTTATTCAAAAACTTAAGAAAATGAACTTAAATCCTGAGAATTTCTCTTTGTTTATAAAGGCTCTAGATTCAGGAATGCCTCCTCATGCAGGTTTTGG
>JAVVGP010000027.1:0-10936 GCA_032249055.1 Thermoproteota archaeon
TTTAATTGACCAAGTTATAAAAGAAAGGAAAAAAAGAGAATTAGAAATCTTAAGCATTTAGTCTGTTATTTTGTTCTTCTTATATAAAATTTATATACAGTAGGATTCCCCTTTTCTTCAATTATTTTCAGCAACTCATTACCAGTTGTTTTACACCATGCAGTAATATCAGATTTTGATGCAGGATCAGTAGCGATAACTTCTAAAATTTGACCTATTTGGATTTCCTTAATTGCTTGGTTTGTTTTCATTACAGGCATTGGACATAACAAGCCTTTAGCATCCAAAATTTTATCAGCTTTTATTTCTTCAGCCATATGTATTATTTTAATATTCAAATATATAAAAATATCTATATTAGGTTTAAATGCTTCTCTCCTTAATTTCTCCTTTTTTAAAAAACTTGTAAGTTATAAATTTTCAAAGAAATGCGCTATTTATGCATAATCTTAAGACCTCTAGGTGAAAACCTCGAATGAAATTGGTAATTTATGTGAAAAAAGTCAATTTAATTTCAAAAATAAATTTATAATTTCTATACTAGAAGTAAATTATGGCTTTTTATTTAATATTTGCAAAGCCTAATATGAGTTCAATAAAAGAATTACATGATAGAATTGTGAAAAATGAAATTGCTCAAATTGAACCTTTTGGAAGAGCTATGAACCATAGTCTAAGATTAGCAAGAATAATTGATGAAGAAACAATAGCATGGGAAGAAGAGGATTACTGTAGCCCTCCGCTGGCACAAGAAAGAGAATTTGTATTAGATAAATATTTTGAGATCTTAAAAATTGAAAAAGTAAAAGAAGGAGAAGGATGGAATAGAATTGCTTCAAAATTCCCATTTTGGTTAGCTTATCTTGGTTTACAAAAAAGAGAAGGAGAAAGACCAATTACAAGACCTACTACGCCTCATCAACAGTTAAGCCAAAATCCTCCATTAGAGATCTATAAAATGCTTTGCAATTTAGTATTCTCGCTTCCATATATAACTGAGAGTGAAAGCTTAGTATCTGTTCCAGGTGCAAGGGCAGCTTGGATAACTGATGAAGCTAAAAATGCTAGAAGAGAATTAATGTGGGGAAGAGTTGAATTTGCACATATTCATCCACCATATGATGGAAGTTTACATTTAGTTTTACCAAAGGAATGGGAAGATGAAATTTTAAACAAATGTTGGGGAGAACCACATCCTTTATATAAAATGAAATTAATTGATATGCCAGTTTATATGATATATGCACCGAGAAATATCGATGAAGTTTATACTGTTTTTAATATTTTCTTGATATCTTATTCATATATTTTAGGAGAGAGAATTTGGAAGCCTGCAGAATTAATTAAAGCGGACTGACTTCTAGCCTCTGAAGTTAAAGGATTTTTCCCAAAATATTTCAAAAACTATAAAAGATTTAATATGTTTAATTTTTAATACTCAGAATTTTATTATGGTTTTAAAAGAAGAACTAGCGTTTAAATAATTGCAAAAGATTTATTATTAAATTTAAAGTATAAATCCTTTAAAAATTTAGAGTTAAGGTAAGAAATAATGAATATAAATGTGATATTTTTCTTATGCTGGTTTGTGGTGTGTTTAAGAACAAAGGAAATTCTCTTTAACTATTTTAAAACCTTGCTACTTACATAAATAATATTATTATTTAGATTAATTAAGCATATAAGATTAAATCATACCCTTGTGCAATCATAAATTAGGAATTACTTTTTTAACACAGAGTTCTGAAGCATATACACAATCTTCAGGTCTGGTCATGGGGACTAAGACAAAATACTTTACTCCTGCTCTTATATATTCACGAAGCTTTTCGGCACATTCCTCAGGAGTTCCTATAGGGAATGGAAGCTCCTCTTTAAGCTTCTCAAACGGAACCTCCAATTTTAACACTTCTTGAAAAGCCTTCATTGCAGTTTCCCTCGTAAAGGGCATTTTGGTAAAATGGAATTCTGGCCTGCTAGAAATTATTGAATAAAATTTCGCTGGTAATTCATACATTTTCTTAACATCCTCATCTTTTTCAGCCACACATATATACATGAGTATGCCAGGTACTATCTGATCAGGATTTCGACCTAAGTTTCTTGCATATTCCTTAAGCAAGCTAAGATTTTTGCTATAATTTTCTGGACCTGTTGGTATAGGGATCCAGCCATCCCCTAATTCGGCTGTAACCTTTAATGACTTAATAGAGTTTGCACCTATCCATATTGGAGGATGAGGTTTTTGAACCGGTTTTAAATCAAGAATAGCATTATTGAATCTAAAAAACTTTCCTTCATAGCTTACACTTTCCTCAACCCAAAGCTTCTTAATCAAAATTATGGCTTCCTTCATTCTAGCTACAGGCTTATCCCAATTTATTCCAAACGGATCAAGATTCATTGATTCACCTGCTCCAACGCCAAGGATTGTTCTTCCTCCTGATAATATATCTACAGTTGCAACGATTTGTGCAAAAGTTTCTGGATGTCTTCTATGAGTATCAGAGACTGCTGTACCCAATCTTATTCTTTTAGTTTTTACTGCAAGTGCAGCAAGCATGCTCCATGCATCTACAGCATGAAATCGCTTTATACCTATAGCTACTACATGGTCTGCTAACCATATTCCATCTAAATTATAATTTTCACAAATTTCGGCTGCTTTGAAAATTACTTCTGGCGGATACAAATTTGGTGCAAGTCCAAACTTGACTTCTTTATTTTCCATCAAATTAAATATTAAAATCTAATTTAAAACTTTTATTTTAGTAATCTAAGTAGTAAAATTAAACTGTAACTGTTCTAAAATAATGAGCTATGAATCATAAAACGCATTTCTTTCCTACTAAGAACTCCAGTTTATAAATGAAATTTAGTAAATTTCATCATCAAAACTAAAATTCCTGACTCAAAATAGCTGAGGAACTATTTTGCTTAAGAAAATAAGCGTTTCTTGCATTTCCTCTTAATTAATAACTACGAAAATCTTGTGCTTTTACATTTTGATTCTAACTATAGCCTTCTAGTAGACGCTAACAACCCATGTTATAACCTTATCACCATACGCAAAAGAAATCTTACTTTCACTTACTGAAAAGAGCTGTAACAATTGCTTTGCATGCCTCATAGAACTTATCTCTGCGCACAATTGATACATCAACATCTACTAGCTTTTCACCATTTTCAACATACTTCCTAGAAACACGACCAAAAACTGTAATCTTGCTTCCCGCTGGAATTGGTGCAAGCATTTGCACTCTTCTCCTTTTTATTAATACCGTTGGTCCAAACGCATCCGTAACCAGTCTATCTACAATACCTAAAAAGAAGTGTGTTTGAAGGTATATATTTTCAACACCTTGAGCTCTAGCATATTCGGGGTTATGGTGTCCTGGGAAGAAGTCACGCGTAGCAACAACGTTTTGGATGACCTTTCTATAACTTATAAACATGTTGATTTCTGGAAGTAGTTCTCCCTCTTCTACTTCTTCCCAAGATTTAGACTTATAATATTTCTCCATTCTCATATCTGCCCCTCTGAGGGAGTAAAGCGGAAGAGGACATTCTTCTCCTGCGCAACAATTTTTCCATTTTCATCATAATATGTCGTTAATGTTACTATGAAATGTCCTACTCCCAGCGACGTTTTCTTTTCTGGGCTAATGCTAATAACTTCCTCCTGTATACCTAATCTCTCTCCTACACGTATAGGTCGGTAGTAAATACCCTCTACTTCTACATTTATCATAGTAATACCTGGAAGAGGAATTCTTGTTGGCAACCAACCTTCTTTAGATACTTTGATGTATTCAGGCCTCCAAAGAGGAATTATAGGAAGAGCCAGAGAGCTTAGCATAGCTGGAGGACATAACAAGCCTCCCCATTGCTTTTTAGCGAATTCTTCATCCCAGTAGCTTGGATTGCCGTCCTCAACTAACTCACAGAATAATTTAACTCTAAGGTGATCAATGGGATCTTCTAGGTAGCGTATCGCAGTTTTCTTTCCAATCCACTTTTTTGCTTCCTCATAAGTTCCGAATACCAGCTCACCATGAACATTTGCTTCCTCTTTATACTTTTCTAATATTTCTAATACCTTCTTTATATCTTTCATCATGAGCTTTTTTCTCCTTTAACTGGTCTAAACTTAGGAAGTGTAAATTCTTCAGTCACATCATCAAATACTACTTCTACATCCATGTCTACTTTTAAGTCGCTCAATTCGCAACCTACAATATTGGAAATTATGTTGACACCTTCTTCAAGTCTCACAAAACCTATGATGAACGGAACATCTTTCCTAAATTCTGGATAGCCTGTGCTGTAAACAACAGTGAAACTGTGTAGCTTTCCCCTTCCTCGCGCTTCAAACCACTCTAAGTCCTCTGATAAACAGTTAGGACAGAATTTTCTAGGATAAAAGATATTTATACCACATCTCTTACATCTTTGGAGTAGTAACTTATGGTTTCTTAAACCCTCCCAGTATTTTTTGGAAATTGGTGTTGGTTGTGGAAGAGGTTTCTCGTATCGCATATTTATCACCAGCTAGTAAGTATTAATGTAGCATGATGCTGCATCATCCCTCCATGTAACTGGATGAAGGCTCTCTTAGCATTTTTGACCTGCCTTCTTCCAGCTTCCCCTCTAATTTGCCGTATTGCCTCAATTACATGATGAATTCCAGCATTGATACCTGAATGAACCCCACATAAAGCTCCTCCATGCGTATTGATGGGAAGATCTCCTCCTGGCGCAGCACGTCCTTCCTCAAAGAACTTTCCTCCTTCTCCCTTCTTCACAAATCCTGTATCTTCTAAATGTTCTATTGGAAGGAAAGCGAAAGGATCAAATAGCATCGCAATATCTATGTCTTTATGAGTTAAGCCAGACATTTCAAATGCTTGCCTTGCAGCTACCTTGCTTCCTAGCTCTACTAAATTAGGCATTGAGGTTACCCACCCGTGAGTGTGATACTCTCCAACACCCAATATACGTATTGGAACATCCGTTAGCTCTTTAGCTCTATCAATAGACGTAACTATAATCGCGCCAGCTCCATCTGCAGGTCTGGAACACATTAACAGCCTGTATGGATATATGATCATTGGAGATTTTAAAACATCATCTACCGATAAAGGTTCCCAGAAAAGTGCATTTGGATTCATGGAAGCCCATTTTCTTTGTGATACCACTACACTTGCTAATTGTTCTTCTGTAGTTCCATACTCATGCATATGCCTCACAGCGGGCAGGGCATAGAAGCTAATTATGTCAGTACCGTAAGGGAGTTCAAATTCAGGATGTGCAACAAAGCGTACATGAGATCCTGTGCGAAACTTACCCCCACCTACACAAAGCACGAATTTTACGTATCCCGATGCTATTGCCCAAGCCGCCATGAGAATTTGATTATAAACTGTCATGGCTCCTGTCTCCATTGTTGTAGCAAGTTTAGGTTTTATACCAAGATAGTCAGATATCTTACTCGCAGTTTCCAGTTCGAATTCTATACTATCTGGAGAGATTACAGCGCAAGGATTTGCAAGCAAACCATCTATTTCCTTCTTATCAATGCCTATCTTCCTAATAGCTTCAACACAAGCCTCTGCATAAAGTTCAATGACAGATTTCTCTGAACGTCTTTCAAACTTTGTCTCCCCATAGCTTACTATAGCCACGTTATTTAATACTTCCTTCATATACATCTTCTAAATATTATATTTTAACGATAATTATAAAATTGGTTAAACTTAACTCTATTTGATTGTCTAATAATGTCTTAAGACTCTTCCTTTTCACTTCGTATGCATATCAAAAGCAGAATTTTATCTCTCAAAAACATGCCATGTTAAATTAAGAGATTAGGTATTAAATATAAGCATTTGTGCGTGGCATGCATGTTAATGTTTTAACTCTTGCTAACTGCTATTATATCGTGCGTTGAAATTGCAGTTTAAAAACAATTTTCAGAAATTAAAGGTTAAAATTAAGAGTTAAATCTTTAATCTTAACCCTAAAGACATAGTTTCCATTCTATGCAAAAATTTATGTATAAATATTTAAATTAATAATATAGGTTTTGTGAAAACGAAATTCAGAATCTATAATCCTGCACAAAGAGAAAAATTTGCAGAAATTGAAGGTATCGTTGATACTGGAGCTATATATACAGTAATTAATAAGAATATCTTAGAATCAATTGGTCTAAAGCCTGTAGAAAAGAGAAAATTCAAAGCTTTTGGAGGTGAAATAGAAAGAGAAATAGGAATTGCTGAAATAGAATTAATGGGAAGAAAAGGAGGAATAACCGTAATTTTCGGAGAAAATAAAGATCCTGCAATTCTTGGAGTTACAGCACTTGAAGCTTTAGGCTTAGAAGTTGATCCTATAAAGAATACATTGAAAGAAGCTACTTTATTAATGTTTTGATAAAATAATTATAATGGTTTAAAAGTTAATCTTAATAACCAAATTATCGATTTCAATATTCCTATTACATTATTGAGATTTAAGTTGCTATAATTAAGAGAGCTAAGACCCTTTGTTTCTTTTAATTGATAAAATACCCATTCAATATTGTTAAAAATTTTATCTATCATTAAAGTTGTTATCTTATTTATGATTTTATTCCTAATACCTCTAGTTAAAGTTGGTATTAATTTCCTAGTAATTTTTAAATTATAAGACCAAGAAATATATAAAAGATCCCAATAATTCTTAGGCATTCTTTTTAAATTAGGAAATGGATTTTTAGCTATTCTACTTGTTGCCATTGGTATTACAGGCAGTGGAAATATCCAAGCAATAAACTGATGATCTATGATGTCTTGAACCAATTTAATGCTACATTCTACATCTTCTTCTGTTTCATCGAAATATCCTATTGTCATTGTATAGCAAGGAAATATGTAATTATCGTTCATTATTGAGGTAGCATCTATGATTACATTCCTCCACTCCTTTGGTTCATAAGGAAATGACTTAGCACGCATATATTTAACAAATATCCTTTCGCTTCCTGTTTCAAGACCTACAACAGGTGCATCTGATCTATCGAAGCTATAATGAGCAATTTCAGAGATAGCTTTAATAGTTTTAGGACTTTCTTTTACAGGAGGTGCTGAAATATGTGGAAACCATATCCCGTCAACTTTCATCTTCATAATTTCACTAAATAATTTAACTATTGCATCATGATTTACTCTAAGCTTATACGAACCATATAGCATTAGATCATCTGTAATAAATTCAACTCTGTCCCAGCCTCCTTTTAAATTAATCTCCACTTCTTTCTTTATCACATCTAAAGGAATCGATCTGAAAGTTTCAGGAGTTATGCTACAAAATGCGCATCCTCTGGGACATCCTCTTGTTATTTGTACTTCTCCCAACCTTGCAGGATTAATTATAGGAGGTATTTCATCTATTTTAGCATCCTTACCATATACTATTTTAGGTACTTCTTTACCATTTAGCAGGTTTTCAACAACTTCAGGCAAGGAATGTTCTGCTTCTCCAATGAATAACACATCAATCCAATCAGGTCTTTCTTTTATTAATTCCCATGCAGCAGGCCCTCCAACAATAACCTTGAAATTGTATTTCTTTTTCAATTTATAAACTAAATCGCCAAGTTCTTCAAAAAATACTGCAGTCCAGCTAGGCCCTCCGCCAAATATCATACATAATTTGGTACTTACAGGATCAATGCCTAGTGGATCATGAACACTTAAGCCCAAAATTTTTGTTTTTTCATTAATTACATCTTTTAATCTTTCAGGAGGAACAACAGCTACATTATTAAAGCCTTTATTAACAAGTGTGGCTTCGATTTTCCTCAAAGCATAAGGGGCATATAAAGCTCTTCCATCTTTGTAGCTTCTAATTGGAGGAGTAAAGAATTTATCCATAAAAAATCTAGGTACTAAACGAGCAGGCATGCATGCAATATATCCTAGTACGCTTGAACCGCTATAATCAGTAAAGGAACCACGATCAGCTGAGAGTATTATTTCCCAGCCCATTAAGAAATTATTAATGCATCTTTAATATATACTTTACTTAAAATATATATTTAAATATTTAATATATACTTTAATAACTAACGTAATTTTTCAAGAATTATTAACGAATGTTTAATAAAATTAGAATTAATTTTTTTAAAATTTATATAGAATTTGAATAAATAAATTAGTAAAGGAATGAAAGTATTTCAAGAAATAGAAAAAGCTCTATCTTTTTTAAAGAAAAAGTATAAGATTGTTCCAAAGGAAGAATTTTCATCCTGGATTATTGATCTTTTTAAGAATTCTTCCAAACCTCCTATAAGACCTTACCATATTGAAAATCCTATAAAATATCTTTATCATTACATATTTGAGCATAAAATAAAGGTTTTTGCTGAATATAAATACGATGGAACACATATTCAAATATCTAATCAAGGAATTTTTAAGCATTCTGGAGATGTTATTAGTCCAGACCAACTAGGTTATTTGTTATATATTGCTCATGACCAGCCAGAATTAATGGACAAAGTAAAAGATGCTATTTATAAAGGTTATATTATTGAATGTGAAATTTTTGGAAAGGATTATACACCAAGAGGTTTTCATAAAAATTATTCCAGAAATTTGGATCTAATTATATTTGAATTAGGAAAAGATAACTCATGGATAGCTCCCCCTGAAAAATATGAAATTTTAAATCAGCTTGAACTTCCAAACCCTCCACATTATAATGTAGAATATATAAGCGCTGAAGATCTAGAAAAGAAGCTTGCAGAACTTGCTTTAAAGCCAGAAAGCTTTGAAGGAATTGTTGTTAAAGGAAAATTCGTTCCAGACGGCCATGAATTGATATTAGATTATGTTAAGTCAAATCTTTTAATATTTAAAGTAAAGAAGGAAATATTATCTCCAAAAGTAGAAAAGAAAGAGGTCAAGACTTTTAAGAAGGAGAAAGAAGAAATTAGAATAGCAATTAGCACAGAAGATTATTCAATTCTAAAGTCAGAAATAGAAAACGAAATAGCCAAAATTTCTGCAGAGAAAGGAGAAGAATATGTAAAAGATAAGAGAAATATTCCAATAATGTTAAATGAAATAATATTTAATCTAAGACAAGCACATCCTTCATTAATTTTAAACATTGATCAAAGAGAGTTAAAGAAAATTATAGCTAAATTGGTTTTATCTCGCAGATAAAGCTGAACTAAAGGATTTATTTTGAAGTTATATTGTTATTAAATATTCACTCATTTAGAGTATTTTATAAAACTTTCTAGGAATGAAAACAAAACACATCTTATTTGATATATTGTCTTAAAACATTAAAATTCTTTCATAAAATATCTTTCCTTTAACAGTAAATGAAACAACTTTTTGTAAGTTAATTAAAACAAAGCGTTGTTCTATATATAATCAAAATACTTTAAGAAACAACTCTTTACGATTTAACTATTTATTTCAAAAGTCTTTATCAGTTCTTCTAATTTTTTAGCTTCTTTTTTCATTTCAGTTATATAAACCGAATTAGAATTTTGCCATTCATCTTTTGTATAAACGAAAAACTCTATTTTAGGTTCAGCATACTTTGAAATTTTTTCTAATCTTTCAATGTATCTTAAACCTTTCATTTCGTTGCAAATTATTACTAAATCTATATCACTATCTTCCAAATAATCTCCCCTAGCTCTGGAACCTACAACATAAACTTCATCTATTTTGAAATCTCTTTTTAACTTTTCAATAAATCTTTTTGCTCTTTTTAACATAATCTTTTGACTATTTATCGCAGATATCGCTTTACCCATTCAATCACCTTTTTTACTCTCTTCAATAAATCTTCGGCATCATTTCTTGAATAAATTCTGGCAGGAATAGAGTTTGCAGCATATGGATGTCTTGATACAATATAATGTATAGTTAATTTATTAGCATTTTCCCTAATTTCGTTTACGGTAATCGACAATTCCCTTTCTATTATGTCTAAAATTTCATTTAAATCATGAGATCTTACAACCTTTCCGTGAAAAATTAAAAGTGCCTTTAAAGCTTTTTCAGCAGCCTGTTGCGACCAAAAAGCTACTGCATAGTAACGATGAGCATTGAATAGATGTTCAGCTGTTAAAAGGTCTTCTAATGCTTGTTGATACCATTTTAAAGCTTCTTCTCTCATATATTTATTAATCTTGGTTATATCTATAAAATCTAAAATTTATAAATCTAATAAACATTAGTATCTAACTCAAAAGGGAATAATTTCAAGCTTTTACAAGCATCTTATCAAAATAGTATGTTATCATATAATCGAAATTAATTAATTTAATTAAGCAACCCTTTTACCTACTACAAGCTCTATTCCATTTTCCACACTTATTTTCTTTATTTCACGATAAACTTTTTTACTTACACTAAGAATTATTAGGAATTTTTTAGGCTCGACACCATACTTTTCCTTAAAAAGTTTGACCTTTCTTAAAAGCTTCTCTACTTCTTCTTTAGATTCTGCATAAGCTGTAACCTCACCTACTATAGGAGGATCTTCACAAAATATGTTTATTTCCTCTCCGTTTATGAAACCCTTTTTAAGTCTAACACCTTTTGGAAGTATACCAGTTCTTCTAAGATATCCTTCTAAGAAATGTCTAGCGAATTCTTCAAAAGAAATACCTGCAAATCTAGACAATTTAGAAAAACCTGAAAAGATCATCATTGTTAGTCTTTCAGCAGTTTCATCTAATCTTTTCTCCAATCTAACCAAATTAATTTTTATGCTTGCTATCTCCTTAAGCATTGCATTAAAATCTTCTCTTAATTTAGCTATTTCGCTTTCTATTGATAAAAATCTTTTATTATTTTCTTCCTGAACTCTATTAAAATCTTCTCTTAATTTGACCATTTCGCTTTCTAAAGCTAAAAACCTTTTG
>JAVVGP010000028.1:0-10612 GCA_032249055.1 Thermoproteota archaeon
TCCTTTAAGATTTTCTTTAATTTTTCCAATTAAATTCCAAGGATCTGCAATATCTATTATTATGCAATCAACATCTTTTTCATCAATTCCTTCCATTGCGTTTTTTAATTTAAAAGTAACATAGTTTTCAAGATTAAGTTTTTTAACGTTATTTTTAGCAAGTTCCAAAAATTCTTCTCTAATTTCATATGTATAAACATGACCATTTGGTTTTACAGCGTTTGCTAATACGCATGTTAAAGCTCCACTGCCAGTACCTATTTCGACAACTCTAGAACCGCTACTAATATTTCCTATTAAAATTATATAACCTGAATCCTTTGGATAAATTATTTGAGTCTTTCTTTGTATTTTTTTTATGAAATCATATATTGTAGGTTTGGCTATAAAAAAATCATAATTTGAACTAGATTTTATACAGCTACCGTATTCTTTATTTATCAAATCATCATGTTTAATGTAACCTCTATGGGTATGCAATATTTCATTTTTCCTTACTTTTATTAGATACTTTTTCCCATCTTGAAGAATTAGTAACACGTTATCTCCTTCTTTAACTATATTTTCTTGCATTTTTTCTTGAATACTTTAGCTTTTTTACAAATTCAGAAGCCTTTAACGCATTATCAAATACTCCATAAATTTTGCTTTTTAAAACATCGAATCTTTTTCCACATCTTGTACATTGTTTAGTTTTATAATTTGCATAGAAAGCTAAAATTTCACCGCAATTGGGACATTCCGCGACTCTTATTTTACCCATTTTGTTTCTTCAAAATATTTTCTATTTCTTCTAGTTTTTTAATAATAAGATCTAGTTTTCTTTCCATAGCAAGTACTCTTTTTATTATTTCCAATTGATAATCTCCGTAAATACCTAAATTTCCTATATGCATCTCTCTAAGTTTCCTAATAATTTCTTCTGAACTCATTATTTTTAAAATATTTATTCGAATAATTAAAATTATGAGCAGAACTTTAGCTGATCTTCGTGATGAAAATTTAAAGATAGCCTATATTCAAGATATTAAAAACTTTTCCAAATTTACTTTAGCTCTCAACGATGTTTTTAAATCTTATTACGGCGGACTTATTTTAGATCTATACTTAATAATGAAGTTAGGATTCGATAAATTTTCTAGAGTTGTAGCTGAAGCTTACAGGGCTAATTTGATTTCAATAGCTAACCTACCCATTTTATTAGAAAAAATTGATGATAATATAATAAATTATATAAATAAAATAGGAGTAGACTACATTATTCTTTTTCTTTATAACAAAAAAAATTTTAAATATTTAAAAAATCTTACCAAAATAATGAATATAATTTTAAATTATAATAAATACACAAAAGAAATACTTGAAGAAGATAATTTATCTATTGCAGGATTATATGTAGAAAATGCAAATAAAGATTTGATTAATGAAATGAAAAAATTCGGTTTGCCGGTAATTAATTATGGGGTAGAAAAATCTGATATTAATGCTGAAAAAATAACTTTCTAAGGTCCTATATAGAATTTTTCTCTTTCATTTTTTATTGCTTCTTCCTTTCTAAAAAGATCAAAAAGTGCGTACCTTATAAGTTCACTTTTGCTTGTGAACCTTCCTTCCTTTATAAATTCCTCCATTTTTTTAATGTACGCTTCAGGTAATTTAACTGAAATTATTCTCATATTACGTTAGTAATACTTTTCTTGATAATTTAAAAGGATTATTTTTTAATGATAAACAAGTATTTGAATGAGCGAATTTCAAAGAAATAATAGCTTTAAAATTAAAAAAATAAGATTCAAAATAGACTTTTTAGATGAGCTTTTACCTCAAGGATTCCCTTCAAATTCCTTCATAATTTTTTCTGGAGAAGGAGGAATATCAAAGACCTTTATATTACATTTGATACTTTTTTCTTTTCTAAGGAGAAAATATACTGGTATTTATCTTTGTGTAGATGAGCATCCTTTATCGGTTTACCAGTATATATTACAAAATAAGAATGGTAAAAGCTATCTAGAACAAGGAAAAATTATTCTTGTTGATCTTTTTTCCTATAACTTAAATTTTCCATCTTTGATAAATAATAAAATTTTACCTAATATTGTAGTGTTACCTCATAATAAGAAATGGAGTGAAATAACTTCTTTTGTAATAAATTTAGTTGATTCTTTATTTAGTAAAAATTCGAAAATTATAGTTATAATTGATTCTTTAACAGAAATTGCATACAATATCGGAATAAATCAAGCTTTAGATTTAGTTAAAGTTTTGAGAATGGAAATATGCAAAAAAAGAAACATACCTATTTTTGCTTCAATGCACTTTGGAATAAAGGCATTTGAAGAGTTTGAACAAATGCTAGATTATATTTCAGATGGCGTATTTGACTTACGATACGATCCTATTATGTTACAAAAAGGCTTTCTTGTTAAGCAAATAAGGATTAGAAAGATCCGTGGTTCTCCGCACAGTTTAACTTGGCATAGCTTTATTATTGCAAGAGATACAATTCGTGCTTGGGAATATGAAGAAAAAGATGTTGGCGGTTTAAATACCAAAGTTATAAAAGGTATATAGAGATGGCTGAAAGTGAAAATTTAAATAGTATTATTATTCAAGCACAAGCAATGTTTTTAATCAATGCACTAAAAGATATTTATGAATTTAAAATAAATAGAAACAATTTAAAGGATGTTTTATTCTTAGCTTATGGGTTAAATAAAGAAGAAGCTGAAATATTAATTAATACTGCAAAAGGTAAAATTACAAAATCTTCGAATAGAATAATAAGGAAATCTTACAAGGAATTAATGAATTTTTTATCTATATATGGAAAATCAACATATTTATTTTTAATATATTGGTTAAAAGTAAGTGTTGAAAAAAGAGATTGAAAAATACACGGTTTATATCAAAAGCAATAGCGAGATAATATCAAAGTTAGAATTAAATAGATGGAGTAATCCCTTACTTGTAGAAAAAATTATTAGAAATTTACCAGCAAAATTTCTAGTTTTTACTTTAGGTAATAAAATTTTATTTAAAATAGGAATACCACAAGCATCTACTAAGAAAATTTATAAACATCAAAGAGGAGATGTAAGCTATGATCCTTTACATGAATCTCTCGTAATATATACTAAAGAAGAACAAGATAATTTAGAAAATATAGGAAAAGTTATAGAAGGAATTGAAAATTTGGAAAAAATTAAAACAGGAATTTTCCTTACATTAGAAAAATTATAGCTTTATAAAATCAGGTTTTTCATATAGAGAAACTACAGGTATTGATATCCATCCTGTTCTTGTTTTATCTGAAAAAACTACTTGTTCTCCTGTTTCATCTACTTTAACTAACACATATTTTCCTACTTCTTCTCCTTCATAGTAATAAAATATTGGAACACCGTTTAAATTAAAATAATCATGAAATATCGCTAAAATACCATAGTAATGTTTGTTGTTATGTTTAAAGTGGAGGAGATAAACAGGCTGTCCTAAGGTAAGCATTGTTGCAGCAAACCTAGCTATATCTGCTATGCTTGTTACCCTCAAAGTATATACAGGTTTTAGCTCAGACATACTTTTATTTTCATTTTTATGATATAAGTATTTTCCAAAAATGAAAACCTAGCTATAAATGGCTAGGTAGCTCACTTAATGAGCTCTGGAAGGCAGTTCTCTAAAGATTACCGTATAGCTGTTTATTTTTACACCATAATAATATGTTATCAAATTAACAATTATTGGAACCACAATTATATTTGTAAACAACATTGATAAAAATGAAGGTAAGAATGAATGATTAGATAGCGAGTTTAACACTGAGAGCAGATAACTTACAGGTATTAAATTAAGAATCATAGAAAATAAATTATTTAAAATATGTTTTTTATTTTCTGGTTCTTTAATGAATAATTGGCTATAAAAAGATAAAAATAAGGATATGATGATTGATGCTGGAATTACAATTGCAAGTTCTAAACGTAATATTATTGAATAAATTATAATTAAGCCAATTATTCCTCCTAATAAGACTGATTCTTTATTGATGTAAGGTACTAATAAAAAAGTAACTATAAATAATGGAAAGAAATAAGTTAAAAAATAAAAATTGATGCTAAAGTAAATTAAATTACTAAAAACAATCAATAAAGCCAAAATTATAGTTCCAACAATTCCTTTATAAAAATTTTTAGAATTGAACATAAAAAAAAGAAAAATTTTGTTTACTTTGTTACTTTTTGAAGATGTATTTCGATTACTGAAACGTCCCTTGCCTTTTCCCCTTCTCCGATTCTTTCTGTTCCTATTTGTACTTTTTCTACTTCTATTAAATTAGGTAAGAATTTATTTCTGAGAATTTCTGCAACATCTACGGCTCTTGATATGTTTCTTCCTCTAGCTTTTAAAATAGCTTTATTTCCTCCTCTTTGGAATTGCATTAAAGCTGCTACTACGTATCCCATAATTGGCTTCTTTCCTACATAAACAGTGTTTTCTGGAATTGTGCCAGTTTTCTTCTTAGGTGCCTCAGGTGTTACGGTTGGTACTTCGGTGCTGCTCATATTTTCACCGTATGTAAAAATTTAATAGAAATGTTATATAAATGTATCGTTATCCCAATATTCCTTTTATTTGTTTTTCCTCTTCTATAAATTCATTTATTCTTGCTATTCCTTCCTTTATTATTTCAGGATTTAGTACTGCTGAAGAAAAAGATAATCTTGTCCATCCATCTAAGCCAAAATCATAACCTGGAGCAAGAGCAACTTGCATTTTTAATAATAAATCACTACAGAATTTTTTAGATTTTCTTTCTATTTTCTCATGGTTAAAAAATACATAAAATCCAGCTTCAGGTTTTAAAGCATATATACCTTCAAGATTTTTCATGTTTTCATAAGTAAGTTCAGAAACTTGTTTATATAATAAGCGGCCTTTTTCAACAAATTCGCTTATAATTTTTATGTTTTCTTTATTTCCTAACAATTCAGCTATTATTTTTTGTGATAAATTATTTGGACAAAGATTGATTGTTTGTTCAATTACTTCTAATCTTCTTAAAATTTCTTTATTTGTGCTTAAAATATAGGCAATTCTTAATCCAGGAATCCTTAATTCCTTTGAAAAAGTACATATTATTATTTCATTTTCTTCAATATCCTTAGAGAAATATTGAGGTTTTCTAGAATACCAGAATCCTCTATAAGCAATATCATTAGCTACAAATATTCCTTTATCTTTAGCTATTTCTATAACTCCTTTGTAGATTTCATCGCTTAATATTTGAGCATCTGGATTTCCTGGCGATGATAAAATTATTAAAGATGTTTTATCTGTTATTAAGTCTTGTAATTCATCCAATGAAGGATCGTATTTATAATCTTGAATTAAATTCCAATATTTTACCTTTATTGATGGATTTGTAGCTAAAATTATTTGTCTTAAATAATTTAAATAATGAGGTCTCGTGAGAATAATTTCATTATCATTATCTATTATAGCATTAAGAAGTGAAAAAGTTAACTCTGTACTTCCATTACCGATAAAAATATTTTCCTCGCTTATTTTACGATCAAACATTTCTTTCTCATAGAACGCAATTGCTTCTAAGGTTTCAGTTAATCCCCTTGTTGGGCCATATTGTACTGTTCTTAAAAATTTTTCCTCATTTTCTAGAATATTTGCTATAATTCTTTTAATTAAAGGAGGTGGAGGATCTTGAGGCCAACCTCCTGCTAAATAAATTAATTTTCTTGGAAACCTCGTAGGTTCTTTTTTAGCTTCTTCAATTAAATTCATTATTTCACGTATAACGTTAGGATTTTCTATTAAATATTTTACTTTGATCGGAGGGATGCGTAATTCCATTATTCTAATAACATGCTAAATATATTAAAATGTTATCTTAATTTCTTTTTATGGGCATTTCATTTAAAACTATCTTAATTTCTAAAAATATGTTCAAAGAAAATAACGAATGGTATGTAAGATTGGAATTTGCTCAGGAAAGAGAAAGACCGCCTTCGATAACTAGCAGAGATGAACCTTCTTTACAATGGTTGATACCTGCTATACAGCAAACATTAAGAAGTATTTTTCCTTTTCAATATACTTTGTTTTCAAGAATGATATTAATACTTAAGGAAGAAGAATGGGAAAAGATAGAAAATAAGCCAGATATTGGTGAAGAAGTTACAATAACAGTAACAGATAAAAAAGAAATTATTATCGGAAAAGCTTAGTCTACATTAATTTCTTCCAATTTTATTACATATTCTCTATTACTAGAAATTCTTTTTATTAATATTGGAATTTTCTTAGCTTTCAATTCTAATTCTGCGATTTTTATTGGATCTGTAACATCAGGGGGAACTTCAATTAAAGGGGGAGCTCCTTCACTTAACTGTTTTGCTCTTAGCCCAATTATTCTTGCTTTTTCATATTTGGTTAAAAAATTTGGTCCTCTAGGGTCCTTCCACACTTTTATTAAAGTTATTTTATTACTCGATTGGTGGTGTTTTTTCTTCTTCTCCTCCACCTTTTTTCTCCTTTTCCTTCTCTTTAGGAGGTGAAGCTGCAATTATATCATCTATTCGTAATAACATTATTGCTGCCTCTGTTGCTGCTTTTAAAGCTTGAATCTTAACATTTGCAGGATCAAATATTTTTAAATCTTTCATGCTGGAAATTTTTCCTTCTAATACATTAATACCATAATGTATTTCTCCCTTAGCATGATAGGATTTCAAATTGACTAGTACTTCCAAAGGATCCATCCCTGCCGTTTCTGCTAATATAGTAGGTATTACTTCAATTGCTTCAGCATATTTTAATGCAGCCAATTGTTCTTTACTTGGTAGTGTAGTTGCGAATTCTCTAATTTTATTAGCTAAACTTACTTCGATTGCTCCACCTCCATATACAAGTTTACCTGTTTCTATTACATTTTTAATAACATATATTGCATCATGCAAGGCTCTTTCAGCTTCATCTACTATCATTTCAGAAGCACCTCTTACTAAAATTGTTACTGCTCTAGGATCCTTACAATCTTCTATAAATACCATCTTTTCTTCACCAACCTTCCTTTCTTCAACTACTCCTGCATAACCTAAGTCATCAGGTGTTAAATCATCTATATTTGTAACTATTCTAGCACCTGTTGCTTTAGCAACTTTCTCAATGTCGCTTTCCTTAACTCGTCTTACTGCAAGAATGTTCTTTTTCTTTAATAAATATTGTGCAACATCGTCAATTCCTTTTTGGCATATTACAACGTTTGCACCTGCAGAAGCTATCTTTTCTACCATTTTACTTAATATTCTAGTTTCCTCATCTAAAAATGCCTTCATTTGTTCTGGAGAGGTTATACTTATTTTAGAAGTTATCTCAGTTTTTTCAATTTCTAAAGGAGCATTGATCACTGCTATCCTTGCATTCTTTACTAGCTTTGGCATTCCACTATGAACTACCTCTTTATCGAGTACTATACCGTTAATTAGTTCTGTTTCATCTAAAGACTTTCCTTTTCTTTTTTCAATTTTTATATAATCTACGTTTACTTTATACCTATCTCCTATCTTTTCAGTAACCTTTAAACATGCTTTTAAAGCAATATCTGCCAATTTTTCTTTATATTCGCTAATTGCTTTACTATACATTGAAGTTATTGCTGCCTGTTTAATTAGATCATGATCATCTATCGATACAGGCACTGTAAATTTTTCAACCTCTTTCATTGCAAATTCTAAGGCTTTCCTGTATCCATCAATTATCATAACAGGATGAATGTTTTGCAGAAGCAATTCTTCAGCCTTCTTTAAGAACTCTCCAGCTAAAATTACTACCGTAGTTGTTCCATCACCTACTTCAGTATCTTGTGCTTTAGCTACTTCAACTAACATTTTAGCTGCTGGGTGCTGAATTTCCATTTCTTTTAATATTGTAGCACCATCTCCTGTTATTGTTACATCTCCTAAACTATCAATTAACATTTTATCCATTCCTCTAGGACCTAGGCTTGTTTTTAATACCTCAGCTAAAGCTTTGGCAGCAGCAATTGTAACTTCATATGCTTCTCTACCTACTGTTCTTTTAGTTCCCTCTTTTAGAATTAAGACAGGAATTCCTTGTGTAGGAGCAGACATAATCAAAGAAATTAATATAAGGAATTGATATTTAAATTTTATAAAAAGCTTTATCATTGATAATGGAATGGGCTTAAATACTTTAAAAAGATATTTATTCAATATGAAAATACCTTTCTTAAGCTTGCCTGAGGATTTTATGGTTATAAAAAAGCAATCATCTTCCATTGAATGTTTCTTTTCAGAATCAAATTTTGGATTAATTAAATTTTTCTACCATCCAGTTTTTCATCAGTTAATGTATATCATCGGATCAAAGTAAAACCATGAAATGTTTTAAAATAAAAATTTGTCCTTTTAGAACGAATAAAAGCCATATCATTTAAAGTCATGGAGGAAAATATTAGAAAAACAAAGATTATAACTTTAATAGTAACAGGTATAATTCTTCTTGGTTTTCTTATCTATGTAGGTTATTATTATTATATAACTGGAAAAATCTTATTATATGAAGTTAATCCTGAAATATCCTTTATGATATTTTTCTTTATTTTTCTTCCTTTTGTTATTTCTTTAATAGATTACTTTATTTACAGAAAATGAAAGCCTCGCCCTTTAGGGTGGGATGAAAATTTAAATATTTTAAAGATATTTTCTTTAAGCATGGCAGCAACGCTTCTCCCAGCTCGAATGAGGGCTTTATGGGACTGAGGGAGAAGCATTCAGCAAACCTTTTATTTTGTTTCTCAATGAAGGATCCCTTAATAATTTTAAAATTTCGGGACCTGAGAAATTATATGAGGGTTGTTCTCTGTACCACCTTACTGCTCCTCATATGCGAGATGTAATTCCGAATCAGTGAGGAAACGATGAAACGCTTTGAAAAGGAATCCTCGACCTTTTCAAGGCAAGGAGAAGTAGATTTAGGATATCAAAATAATTTTAGCTTTTTAAACTGAAAATTTAAATGTTAAAATGGTTATCAATACTAAAAATAAAATAAAGAAGATAAAGAGGGCAAGCGATATAGTTATAACAGGTGATGTGGTATAATATTTTTTTACTGCTGTTTGATGCAATATTAATAACGAGGAAAATAAGATAGTTAAAATAAAGAAAATAGCGAATCCTTCTAATATTGTTTGTTGTGAACTACCTCTGGGATAGAAGATCGATATTGGTTGATTTGGTTGTGCTATGTAAGGTAAAGGATTTTGTGTAATTATGAATATAAAACCTGCTAAATACAATATTACCCAAATAGCTATAGCATAAGGTAAAATATTACTTATTATTTTTACCAACTTATTATAAAATTTATTAAAACCTTCAATTTTCTTTGTTAACTTATTTATAACCATAAAAAAATTATTTTGAATTTATATTTAAAATTTGTGAAAAAAGAACAAAAAGAATGGTTAAAACAACTTCAAAGATTATTTTTGATTAGTTTATTTTATGATCTAGTATTTTTAGATCCTTTTACTGTAATTAAGAAATTAAATCCTGTACCAGGATTATTAGCAATATTTTTTGCTGGTGTTTTATATATTAGCTATGAATTTGCAAAAATTGAATATATTTTAACTATTTCATTTTGGTTAGCAATATTAGGTACTTTCTATGTAATTGTTACTAGTTTTAGAAGAAGGCCGGTTTATGTTTTTAACATCGAAGAAAGTTTAAGAATAGTAAAAGAAAAAGGACTTGAATTAAAGGATCTAAATGACCTTGCTCATGCTAAGGCAATAATAGAATATTTGCTTTACAGTTGTCAAAATGCAAAAACTGTTGAGGAGATGAAAAAACAGCTTGATCTAGCTTATGATACGTGGTTTAAGGTAATAAAAAATCAAACTATTTATTTAGGTATTTTTAAGAGAAAAGTTAAGTAGAAATTAATTTTACATAATTGTTAGCTTCAAGAAGTTCATCCCATTCTTTTTCAAGATTCGAAGGTTTAATTTTTGCAATCCATCCTTTACCATAAGGATCTTGGTTTATTAGCTCAGGTTTGCTCTCTAGTTCTTTATTTACTTCAACTATTTCACCTGATACAGGTGAATAAACATCTGCAGCTGTTTTAACAGATTCAACAACAGCTATTGCTTCTCCCTTATTTACTTTTCTACCCACTTTAGGCAATTCAACATAAACTATGTCTTTCAATTTTGATTGGGCATACCATGTAATTCCTACTATAATTAATCCATTTTCTCTATAAGCCCACTCATGATCCTTTGTATATCTTCTATCTGTTGGATGGTATTTTTCCATAAGATAAAAAATATAAAGTATATTATATTTATTTAAATAAATGGCTGTTAAGAAAAAGGTAAAATCACTATTTAGATCATTAGGAAAAATAATAAGTAGAATTCCCAAACCTAATTTAGAAAACCTTTTAATACTCATTATATTAACAGTAAACTTTGTGATAGCACTATCAGTAAGACTTCTTCCTTTGAAATATGGAATTTATTTAAACGAATTTGATCCATATTATCAATATTTTCTTGCTT
>JAVVGP010000029.1:0-10122 GCA_032249055.1 Thermoproteota archaeon
CATCCAAAGCTGCACCAGCTATATGTCCTGAGTTTAGCATTTCAAGAAGAGCTTCCTCATCGACAACTCCTCCTCTTGAAGTATTTATTAAGAAGGAACCTTTTTTCATTTTCATTAAAGTATTCTTAGAAAACATTTTATATGTAGAACTTGTCAAAGTAACATGAATTGTTACTATATCAGAATTTGAAAGAAGATAATTTAAATCCGTAGTAAACTCTCCTCCAATTTTCTCAATAAATTCCTTCCTTGAAATATCTATATCGTAGGCTATAATTTTGCAACCAAAACTTGTTAATAGCCTAGCTACTTCAGAACCTATTCTTCCAACTCCAACTATTCCAACCGTTTTTCCTTTCAACTGATAACCTATTAAATCCTTTTTTAACCATTTTCCTTCTTTTAATGATTTATTTGCTTCATAAAAATTCCTTAGTAAACTTAAAATTAAGCAAATTGTTAACTCAGCTACTGAACTTACAGGAGCTAAAGGTGTATTGAATACTTTAATATTTTTAGAATTACAGCAATCCAGATCTATATTATCTAGCCCAACACCTGCTCTTACTATTATCTTTAATTTTTTTGCATTTTTCAAAATTTCTTTATCAATTTTTGTTCTTCCTCGAACAATAATACCATCAAATTCTTTTATTTTTTCCTTCAATTTTGTTCTGTCTATTTCAGGATCGTATTCTACTTCAAAATTTTCTTTTTTTAATATTCTTATAGCATCATCTGGAAGATAATCTGTTATTAAAATCTTATACATAAATAAAAAATAAGAAAATAAATAAAAAAATAAAAAAAATTTATTTAATTAAAAAATTATCTTCTTCTCCTTACTAAAGCGTATACTATTAGGAATACTAATATTATTAGCAGTATTACTATTATTACTACCTGGAATAGTGGGAATGGAGTTGGTGTAGGTGGCGGTGTTGCTTTTGCAATTAGATCTTCAGCAGCTCCTGCTATTTCGTTAGCTTTCTTTGCAATATCTATAAATTCTTCTAATGTCTGAGCTGTAGCAAATCTTACTTCTAATTTAGCTAATTCAGTTTCGTTTCCTCTTAATTGATATCTATCAACATAAGGTGTTGCCTTTGCTGATTCGACTTTAACCTTTGCTTCAGCTAATGCTGAGGCAGCATTTTCCTTTGCATCAGCTAATAATAATTGAGGAACTTTTACAGCTAAGTTATATGCTTCTTTGAATTTGCTTATTGCACTTACAGGATATCTATATGTATCTGGATTGCCAAGTACAAATTTACCTAATTCTGCAACACCTTCATTATATAATGTAGCGGCATTATTATATGTTGAAAGTGTTGCAGATTTTTCAACAAATCCTGCTTTTCTATATGTATCAATTGCAGATCTTGCTTTGGTTAATGCATCAAATGCTAATTTCATTTCTGCATAGGCTGTAACATTTGCTGATCTTCCTGCAGTATCTAAGGCTTCTTTAGATAATAGGACTACTGAACTATAATCTTTATACAAGTCTACCAAGGATTTCCATGTTTCAATTAGCTCTCTATCATATTTACCATATAATTCATCAGTTGCATTTAATTTACCAACTGCGTTGTTTAGTAATTTTGCTGCTTCAGATACATCTATTCCTGATGCTCTTGCAAATTCTATAAATGATGATGCACTACTTACTGCATTCTTTGCAGAATTTCTTACAGCATTTACTTGAGATTCAAGCTGGTCAAGTAAGCTTTGTGCAGCTTTCCATAATGTTGAGTTAGCTTCTCTTAATGGTGTCACAGCTCCAATGTAGTCACCTAGTTTCATTAAACTTGCTACTTCTGATAATTTAGCTTCTGCTTCAGCTAATAAGCTTTGTACATCTACAACTGTCATTCCTGACTTTGTAGCTTCATCTACTAATCCTTTTAGAACTTGTAGCAAAGATGGTAAGCCACTGCCCATAGCTGATTTTACTAATTCGTAGTATCCTGCAACATATTGCAATATAGCTGTTATGAATATTCTTAAATTGACAGTATGCCTACTTATAGTACCGAATATATGGTAATCTGTAAATCCTACTGAGTGTTGCCAGTATAAATTATCGAACCATGAAGATTGTCCAAAGGCTATTACTTTGCCCTTTGGTAAAGGTATGTAAGCATATTGACTAACTATACCAGTTAATTTTGTATCTAATACCAATGCCATTCCATGTCTACCTGCTAAAGCATTCCAATCTGCAAAGTTTAATGAACCATCCCACCATGTTTTATTTGCTCCATAAGTAGTCCATGTATATGGTGTATCAAATTCGTTTATAACATAGAACTGTACTAATTCATCTTCTGCAGCACTTGAAGCGTATAATACATAGCTTACCTTTATACCTTTATCATAACCTGGTTTAACTGCTGGTCCTGAAGCAAATTTGATATATAACTTTGTTGAACCACCAACTCCTTTTACTGGAGGCCATGCAACAAATCCATATTCTTCGGTAGGCTCATCAAAGAAGTAAGACGCTACAGGATTTAAGTTTGAATCTAATACTTCTATTAATGTTCCTTCACTAACTATAACATAATCAAAGATTACTATTACATAATCTGCATTAGGTACTTCTATTTCATAAAGATATGTTGTAAGTGGAGGATATGGTGAAGGTGTTTCAATTGGTTTAGGTAATACATACTTGCTATATGTTGAAACATCACCTATGTTTAAGCTATTAACATCTAAGAATAATTTTGTATTGGCCTCAGTATAAATGTGATAGGGGCTAAATGTTGCATAAGGCAAGTATGGAGGAACAAATCTTGTCCATCCTGCAAGCAAAGGTCTTTCGCCAGCTGGAGTTCCATGTGCTAATGGCATTGCATCTCTTTTAGCTGATGTTAATGGACCAGTTGGGAAGTAAACTCTTGAACCAACATAGCTTAATACCCAGTTCATGTTGTATGGGTTAAATGATCCTGTTGGTCTAAATTCACTTGCTGAACCTAACTGTGCAAAAACAATTAAAGTTCCACCGTTGCTCAATGTTGAAACCATTATATCTCTTGCTGAATATGCTACAATTCTTGTTTCAGGAGCATAAGGAATTACTCTTCCAAAGTATAATCCATCGAAAGGTCTAAAGAACATGTTGTCTACTAGTAAGAAGCCATTTGCATTTGCAAATGTTCTAGTTACCAGATCCTTGAATAATGCTTCATGTCTCCATGGAGGTGTTGTTTCAGCTAAACTTTCAGCTATAGCATTTAAGATTATAGATACTGCACCAGATGGTTTTACTGCAAAGTTTAATGGTGGCAATGTCATTTCTTTCCAGAACTCAAACATTTGTACCCATGGTAAAGATCCCCATAAATGTTCTGTAAATACAGCTTTATACACGGTTCCGCTTGGATCACCATAAGCGGGAGGATAATCTACAGCAGGTCTATTGTTTAAATACAATCCGTCATCCCATATAATATAACCATTTGGTCTTGTTTCAACAGTTATTTCAATATTCATACTTGAAAGTACTTCATCACCTGCTTTTAGATCTACCGTACCAGCATATTTTCCTGATGATAAGGCAGGATCTATTAGTACAAATACAAATCCAAAGAAGTGACCTGTTGAAGGTAATCCTGGATAATGACCATCAAATACATATGGTGGACCTAATGATGCTAGTTCTTCTAAAGTTAAACCAGCAAGTTCACTTACATCCTCTGGATAAACAGTTACCTTGTCTCCTACAAATTTCAATACAAGACGCCATGTTTCAGGTACAAATACAACATCCCATTTAAATTTAACAGGATCCCATACAACACCATAATTACCGAATGTTTCATTTACAAGTACACCAAAGTCCGCAACAACCTTTGCATCACCTGTTATTTCCGCTGTTAATTCATTTACTGTAGGATCTGAAACGATATATGTTACGTTTACATATTTCCAATCTAATGGATATTTGGCAATTAAGTTAGCTGTATAGCTATCGTAGCTTGAAGGATGAACTGCAGCAACTAATGGTAAAGATCCTTCTCTTAGCAATGGTTTATTGATTATACTTACAGCTCTATCTTTATAGCTCCAAACAGGACTTGTATAGTCTATAGCTCCTGTTTCTGTAAAGTTAGCATATACATAAGTATCAAATCTGAAGGTATTCCAAACCAGAGTATAATCAGGATAGTAATCAATTCCTCCATGTTCAAATATTAATGGTCTTGTATATGCAACTCCTCCTAAAGCAAATGAAACACTACTTCTTGGAGGTACTACTGTGTGATACCAACTAACGTTTAATCCTGCTGTTCTTAATATACCAGCAACTGTAGAATTGTTTGGATATTCAACTGTTACGTTAACTCTAACTGCATAATCTAAAGTATTAGTTAAAGTATAATTCAAAGTCCATACAGTTCCATTATTTACTATTTTATCAAATCTTACTTTTATTTTCAAACCATATAATTCTGTTGGTCCACCTAATGCATAGAACCAAGTATTTACTTTTTCTATTAATTTATATGGAGGATGAGGATCTAATAGATATGCTACTGCTCTTAATCCGAACCAAGAATGTTCTGGATAAGGTAAGTATACTTCTCCTTCTAAATTATAGGATAGATCTGATAATATGAATGGATCGCTTATGAATAGTGCTCCGTTGCATAATGTACTATTCCAGAAAACTATACCAGGATATACTGGATCATAAGCCCAAACAGTTTTGTTTACTGTATCTCTTAATCTCATTGACATTAGTTCATAACCGAAGAATATTTTCATTGGTCTACTCTTACCTACTCTATCCACCCAAGGAGCAAATACTGGATGATCTACAGCTATTCTTCCTGTTCCTCCTGCAACAGAGCCTACCCATTCAATGCCAAATGGCCATGTATAGTAGTTCATTTTAACAGGTGTTCCTACTTCACTTCCTCTTGGTAACATGTAATTTGGTTCATCCCAGAAATAGCTACCGGTTGGCGGTATGGGGAATTGTTTATGAATATGTCCTCCTACAAACAATACTCTTCCTACGTATCTATCTACATATTTCTTAAGTTCAAATGAATCTATCCAGTCTGGATCCACATACCATGGAGTTAATATCATTACTAAGTCAAAGGCTCCGAAGAATTCAGCTTTTGGAGAGTTTACTACCGCTGATAATATAACTGTTTCAAATCTTGAAACAACTGTAGGTGTTGGAGGACTCATAGTATTGCTACCTATTGCTATAAATGTTGTTTCAAGACCTCCGCCTCCTTTTCCATCACCGTTAGTTATAAACCAGAATTTCAAAGGATGAGTAGCATCTACAAATATACGTTTGCCTGATGGAGAAACTATTCTTACCCATTTCCATGAATCTGTTCCTGTTAAATATTGCGCAGTATATAATGGAGGATGACCAAACAAAAATCCTGGAACAGTTTCTTGAACTAATTGTGTATAACTGGTTACAGTAGCAGGAGTACCATTTCTATAATATGGTGCATATACTTCAAATCTAAAATCTTCAGTACTATAAGTTGTACCATCAAAAACCGTACCATTTACATAGAATATATCTGCTCCCGCTCCTGCTTTAGCTAAGGCAATTGCACCGCCTGCACCTCTTAATGGTATCACTGCAGGATTGAAACCAGCGGTAAAGTTTAAGGTAAAGAGCGGAAGTGGGAACCATAAATCATATAATGTAAAGTTACCCTGCGGTATATAAGGCCAGTAACATACCGATATTGTTTCCATTAATTTATACCACTCCACTAAGTTTTGATAAGTTATTGTAAGCACATTATATTCAGTTTTATTCCATGGTTCTGTACCAGTATCTGAATATGGCGGTATTCTTAATGGAGCACTTTGTGCTACATTTGTTTCCCATGTTGTAGACCAGTAATAATCATTACTTACGGCTCTTCTAATATTATATGTTTGAAGCGTAGGTTTAGGCATATGAGCAATATAATAATTTACTTTGAAACCATAAGTTGTTGAATTATCAGTTTGAAGTCTAATATGAACTCCTGGTGTATTGGCAAAAGTAACAGGACCAGGAGCGGAAATTGGCACAGAAGACAGCCAATCCCATGAATAAACTATTAATCTTGAATTTCCGCTTAGCACTACATTCTCAAAATTAACAGTTATACTTCTTGCTCCAGGATGATAAATATGCCAGAATCTATCTGTTAATGGCGGATATGGATGTTCTGATTCAATTGTAACATCTTGATAAACATAAACCAGCTGGGCTGGGAACCAATCAGACATATAAGTTACATTAGCTCCTCTTCTCTTTAGATCTTTAATAAAGTTACTATAATCAAGCCATCCGTCACCAAAGTAACTGAAAAGATAAGGATCTCTAAAAGTACGAACAGGAAATCTTCCAGATTTAGGTGTAACATTTGAAAGTGAAACTATATCATCTACTAATATTTTGTATCCTTTGAATATTTGCTTGTAATCATCACTTCTTGCAACGTCTTCAAATGTCCAGTATGGATTAGGTATCTTAAAGCCTTCTTTCTTAGGAGCATTCTTTAATATATTATAGGCTTCCAAAGCATTAACTATGCCAGCTCCTACAATGTTAGGATCATCTTGACCGTTTAAAGTAGATGTTTTTGTTGCACTTTTAATTAAAGCAGCCTTTATTGCAGCAGGAGTCGCTCCTGGAAAAGCTTGTAATAATAGTGCAACTATACCTGTTACAGCTGGTGCAGCCATAGAAGTACCTGATAAAGTTAAGTACATTGTTCCAGTTAAACGATAGACAGGATGTCCGGGTGGTGAAGGATCAAAAGCATACCATTTATCAACACGAGAAGGATATTCGAAAAGTGCATTTGCTGCCATTATACCAAATCCTGGAGCTAAAACATCAGGTTTTACTCTACCTGCACTTGAAGGACCCATTAAAGGAACAATATCAGTACCACTCTGGAAAAATGAATTGGAAGGATATGTTGGACCTCTGCTTGACCAGTAAACTACTTTTTGACCAAAGCCTGCAGTTCTAAAGTTCTCAGGATAAGTTAAACCGACTGCAATAACACTCTCAAATTGTGCAGGCCAAATTAAAGTAACATAATCAGGTCCATAGTTTCCTGCAGCATTAACCCATATCATTCCATTTTGTACAGCCCATGTAACTGCTAAATATAATAGACCTATTACATATACATCAAATGCTGTAACACCCCAGCTTGCATTCATTACATCAACTCCTACTTTAACAGCCTGTACAATGCTTACTAATATTCCAAATAATGTAGCACCAGGAGGTTCTTGCCTGAAAATCTTGAAAATAGCTAAATAAGCATCTGGTGCCATTCCTGTTGAAAATCCTTTTGAAATATAGGCTCTTTTATAATAAAAGTCAGTTCTATCCAAATACCATCCTAAACCTTCTCCAATACCTGAAGCAGTAGCTATTGAAGCTACATGTGTTCCATGGTAAGAATATGCACCATATGGTGATGGCATTATTGGTCTTGTTACAAATGCATCTTCACCAGGGTAAGGACTAAAAGCATATATTATTTTGCTTTTACCGTTTGGAAAGAAGAAATCAGGATGTCTTGGATTAATTGCTGTATCAGTTATTCCAATTATGACTCCTTTTCCAGTAATGCCCATTTTCCATAATTCTGTTGCTTTTGTTTCAATTGCTACATCTAATAATGTTGCAAAATCTGGATTACCATATGGAATTTGTACTGTTTTTAACATTTGTGCTTCTTTTTCAGGTTTTATATACATTAATGATTGTTCTGGATCAAGCACATCATTATAGGCTATCCAGTTTACATAAGGTAGTTTTCCTAATCTTTCTATAGCATCAGCATCGGCAGGAAGAATTACACCTAAGAAAGGTAAGTATTTAACAACTTCAGCTGCATAAGGCAATAACCTTGTTCCTGGAGGTAAATTGGCAAGTACATTGTGTATATATCCCCATTTATAATATATAATTGCTTCAACTTCAGTAGCACCTGATTTAATTTTTTCAAATATCTTTGGATCTACCTTTTTATCTTTTGGTAAAGTTGAAAGATAAGGTAAACTAAGTTTGTCTGGCATTGCATATGGCCAAGGTTTAACTTGTTTATCTTTTGAAGGTGTTTCAGTAGCAATTGCTGGAGTTAATGTTTGGAAAACCAATACCGTTATAATTGCTACTACTAGTATACCAATTAGTAATTTTTTATACGGTTTGCCCATGTTTGTTAATTTTATTAACGCATATGTGTTTTTAAATATTAAAGTAAAACAATTTTTCGGTTTCAATTGAAATACAAAAATAACGAAATTTTAAGATAAAAACATTGAAGAAAAAGGCTAAATTTGCATCCTTAATTCTTTTTTGAATAAAATCAATTTAATTACACCTTTACTAACCCCAAACAAAAGACTTTAAATTAATAAGTTCCTTAGAATCCTTTAACGATAATTTCTCTTTTAAATCAAATTTTCTGATATTATCTCTGTATTCGGGTTTACCGAAACTTTCCTTATCCGACCTGGAGAGTGGACATTTCTCATAATTATTTTAAAAAGTAGCAGTTTAGCTCATTGATATTTGCTGAAATACTTCAGAGTCATTTTAAAATTTAAGAAAACCTTTCATTACAAATTATGACTTTAGGCTTGTTACAAAAATTCTTCATATTTCTTATAATTATAACTTTCAATCTTTGATTTTTTAACAATTTTTCAAATCCAATAAATTTTGGCTTAACCAAACTTTTAAATTCTAGGAAATATCCAAGATTTTTATACCAATTTTTGAACATCTAAAATCTTATTTCAACAGTATAGTAATATTTAAAAGAAATTGGTCTCTTAAAGCTTCTAATATATCAAATTACTTTAATATTCCTTATTATTAAGACCTATTTTTCTTTCTTTTAACCAGCAAAGAGCATATTAATCCATTCAAATAGTTTTAAGAAAGAGTTAGGAAGAAATTTGCTATAATGATATTCATTGAAACATTATCTCTTATTGCATTGCCTCTTAATCATTAAATATCTAATCCAAATCTCCATCCTAGAACGAGGTTTCATTTTAATACTTCTTCTCTTGTTGGCTTATCCAAAGCTCCTGTCAAGTTAAGCAAGGTGTTTTTCCTGCCCTGAAGGACCTAAAATTGAAACAAATTCTTCTCTTACTAAAAGTATTATTTAATGCTTGAAATTTAACATTATCTAATTTCTATAATTTTAGAAATTTTTAAAATATTATTTAATTTATTTCAATTTAAAATTGCTTTATTACCATGTGAATGACCATGCAAGGGTCATGTTAAAAATTTTATCCGCAGAATAAAATTATAAATCCAGAATCGGATAAAAAATAAGTAAAAGGTCCCGCGTGGATATCCTAAAACAAAGCTGAAATCCGGGCGACGGGTATCTCATAAAGAGAATTGAAAGAAAGAAAGTGAAAAAATTTAAATACCCCATAAAACATTAATAAGTATCCCATAAAGGGGATTGAAAGAATAAATTGCCATTAATTGGTATTATCGGTAAACCAAATGCAGGTAAAAGTACTTTTTTTAGCGCATTAACTAAAATAAACGTTAAAATAGCTCCTTATCCTTTTACTACAATTGAACCTAATAAAGGAATAGCATATGTAAGAACAAAATGTGTTTGTAAAGAATTTAACGTAAAAGATAATCCTAAAAATTCAATTTGTATAAACGGAATAAGATACATTCCTATAGAAGTCGTAGATTTAGCAGGACTTGTGCCTGATGCATGGAAAGGAAGAGGTCTAGGAAATAAATTTTTAGATGAAATTAGAAGAGCTGATGCTTTAATACATATTATAGATGCTTCAGGATCTACAGATGAAGAAGGAAGAATTGTAGATATGGGCTCTCATGATCCAATTAAAGATCAGGAATTCATATATAAAGAAATTTTTATGTGGATATTTAACAATCTTTCTGAAGAAATAAAAAAAGAGATTAAAAGATTAGAATTGGTAGATATTTCAGAAAATATAAACTTCCTTGAAAGAAAGTTGAGCGGATATTCTGTAAGGAGAAAGCAAATTATGGAAATATTGAATGAAACAGGATTAATTAATAAAAAGATAAGC
>JAVVGP010000030.1:0-9340 GCA_032249055.1 Thermoproteota archaeon
CAAATAATATCTCTCTTAAATTCAATATATTTTATTCCCATCTACATTCCTTAAACTCTGAGTCGCGTTTATGATCTATTGTAAGATATAATGCTAACGCACATATGCATAACTGTTTAAGATATTCAAAGCTCGCAATTATTTGTTTCTAACACTAAGTATCCTTTTTCTTTGTAAATTTTTAATTTATTTTCAATTAAGTCAATTTTAATTATTGTAGATGATCATTTAAGATAATTTAGAATCATATAAATTCTTACAAGTAATTTAAGCACTTTAGATAACTTTAATCTTCATAATATATTTATCTGGTCAATTATTTAACTGGTTTGAGCTAGTTTATAAGTTAATGTCTTAATTCCAGCTTATTATTTAATTTTTGTTAAACTATAAGAAATCAAAAGGTTTTAAAACATGCAGCTTTTGCCGAGAAGAAGGTAAGGCTGAAATTAAATTTTCATACCTTTGGTCTAAAAACCAAAAAATTTATATACCCCAAAATTATTTTATAATTCAATATCAACATGGCAACAGCCAAGGACTACTTCGGGGACTTTGCATTAACAAAAGTACCTGAAGCCGAGACTAGAACTTTCTTCAACCAGCTTATGATTTGGTTGGGAGTACTAGCTGTATGGGCAGCAGTGTTTGGAGGTGCAGCTCTTGCAACTTGGTATGATGCGGTTACACTAGTGGTCAGTGCAGTAATAGGTTGCTTAATTCTCGGTATTATTGCTTATCTTACAGGCTATATAGGCAGTCGTACAAGAGCAAGTACATACGTTATTCTTAGACATTCAATGGGAAGAGGTGTTGCTATGATAGCAGGTATAATAATATCTGGAATAAGTGCAATGATATGGTTCGCTTATGAAACATGGCTTTTTGGTGTAATCATGCAAGGTGTATTCCCCGACATACCCTTTATGCGTGTGGAAGTAGCATCAGTATGGGGTGGCTTACTCATGATGACCACAGCTATAATAGGCTATAGAGGATTATCGGTACTTAGTTATTTTATAGTACCAGCATGGTTCGTAATAGTAACCATGGCATTAGCTGCAGCCATAGATATGAACGGTGGATGGGCTGCTTTGATGGCTGCAAAGCCTCCAAGTCCTGCAGATATAAGTGTAGGAATAACATTTACGGTAGGTCTTTATATTGTAGGTGCTACCATCGCACCAGATGTAACAAGATTTTCAAGAAGACCACATGACGGTCCCTTAGCATGGTTTGTCCATGTAGTAGTATTCATGCCGATAATTCTTGCTGCAGGAGGCTTTTTACAACTTCTTAATCCTGGTGTAAATCTCGCTGCAGCTATGGTAGCGATGGGTATGACTTGGGCAGTATTATTAACAGGTATATTAGGTCAGTGGACTACAAATGATAATAATCTGTATAGTTCCTCTCTAGCATGGTGTAATGCTATACCTCTCAAGAGAGTTTACTGGGTTGCTATAATGGGTATAATAGGGACGATTATAGCTGCTCTGATTGCTTTAGGATTTGGTGTAAGCTTAGAAGCTTTGATCTTGTTAGGTTTGTTCCTTGGTACATGGATACCACCTATGACTGCTGTTATGATAGCAGACTTTTACGTAGTAAGACCATTCCTGCTTGGCGAGAAAGTTGTCGAGAAAAGGTATTCATGGGGTCCTGGAACAGTATATAACTTAGTAAACTGGCCTGCTGTAGTCGGAATAGTTGTTGGCGGCTTTCTAGCTTGGTGGATACCTCAAGTATATCCAACAATTCCAGGTATTTTTGTAGGCTTTGGAACCTCATTTATACTCTTCACACTTCTTATGACCATTTGTGTAAAACTAGGTATCAAATATGGAATTGGAAAGTGGGTTGAAACAGAAAAAGGTTTTTAGAGGTGAAGAAGATGAGCGCTGAAGTTAATACTGTTCGTTCGTTTTTCACAAAACTAAACTTAGCAGCTTTAGCATTATCAATTGTTATACTTGTACTTTCCGTAACAGCATCATCTAAATCACAAGCCTATTTCTCAATCTATGCTATTATATTGATAGTATTCATTCTCTTAGGACAGTTTAGAGTTAACCGTGCGAGAGATTTAAAACAAATAGGCGAAAGAGCGGTGCAGACAATATGGCTTTGGTGTTCTCTTGGATTGGTAGCCCTAGTAATGCCTCCAGCTCCCTACTTCGAACTCAGCATGCCTGTAATAGTTACTATGGTAGTAATAGGCGTAATATTAGTTGTGATGGGGGCATACGGTCTCCTAAGAATACGAAAACTTACAGGTGTGTATTTAAGTATATAACTAAATTAAATTTTTTTCTAAAATAATTTTTTTCTTTATGATAATCAATTGCATAATAAAAAGTGATTTTAGGGATTTTTGAAGAATCAATTAATTTATTTTCAAATAAAACTTTTTATTATAGCATACAAGTAAAAATTAATTTTTACCATTTTAGCAGACTCGTTAATTAAAAAAATAAAATTACAATACTACAAGCCTTTATTTTAGAATTTTCTTTCCTTAAATAATGGTTTTGGATATGCTAACTTGCTTGTAGTTAATTTTAAGTCAATTAAAGATTCAGCCAATTTTAAGGCGGCTGGAGCAGGGTCGATTACAGGAACATGTAATGTTTCTTGTATTTTTCTAGCTAAACCTATAAATCCAGTACATCCTAAGATAATTACATCAGCTCCATCTTCTTCTATGGCTTTCTTTGATTCATTAATTAGCTTTGTTTCCACATCAACTTTTTTCTTTTCAATTTCTAATACAGGTATCTCAATGTATCTTACTGAAGAAAGCCTTGACTCAAAACCATATTTTCTTGCCAATCTCCAAAATAAGGGAACAACATTCCTTAATACAGTTACCACTGAAAATCTTTCACCTAGCATTGATGCTAGTGACATTGATGCCTGAGCAGGTCCTATGACTGGAATGCTGACTAATTCTCTCGCCGCATCTAAAGCCGGATCTCCCATACAATCAATTATAACAGCATCAAATTTTTTCTCTTCAGCCTCCTTTACCTTTTCTAGAATCCAAGGTGCTGCTATTTCTTCATCGTATGCTGATTCTATAGATGCGGGACCTTTTTCAAGACTTACAACAGTTATTTCTGTATCTTCCCGTTTACAGCTCTCTAATTCCTTATAGGTAATTTCTTCGAGTAATTCATTTTTTAAAATTGGGACTATAACATAGATTTTCATTGGTTTCAACCTTAAATCTTATATAAAACTGAAAAATAAAAACTTAACGATTCAAATTATTCTTTGTTGAATTCGAAATTAAAGTTTCTTATTATGTAAGTAAATCTTTAAATTAACTTTAGTTTCCTTTAATACTTTTTTCATATCAACTTTATTTTTTCACTGAGTTATTCATTATAATACAAACTCATACCAAATAAATCCTTCATACTACAAATTTGAACACTTATTTATAAATCTAAAAAAATAATTTTAAAAATTAATTAATTATATTTTATGCTTTTCTAGAACTTTAATTTTCCAACAACTTTTGCTCTAATTTTTACTGCATTTCCTGGCAAATATGGCATTGCTATTTCTTCTAAATCAACAGTTTCTAAAGTCTGCGGGTCAGCACCTGCACTAATTGCTCTAGCTTTAGCTTCCTCAATGGTCAAAGCTATTGCTTTCTCCCTGCTAACTTGCTCATATGAAAATGCTTTTTCAACAGCAGCCCCTACTAATGCTGTTGCAGCTCCAATTGCATTAGCATACTGTGCATGTTCAGGTCTTATTACTTCTTTAGCACCCATTAATTTTTTAGGCCACATTGCTGATCCTCCACCTACTAATATGACCGTTTCTGGTTCAGGTCTTGTTTTTATTCTATCTAGCGCATCTTCAAACATTTTAACCATCTTGTCATATACTTTTTCTATCAAATCTTTTGATATTTTCTGTGTAACTAATTTAGGATTGCACTTGGGATCATCTATAACCATTGCACCTTTAGCCAAAGCTATGTCTGTAGCAGTTAGAGTATTTCCACCCCAAGCTATTCCTTCTTCAATAAGTCTATAACCTACGCTTACAGGTCCTATTTTTATTTCATCACCTCCAATGCTTACTATACTGCCTCCCGCTAAACCTATAGCTACAATGTCCGGTGCTCTAATATTTGTTCTTACTCCTCCGATTTCAATTTCTAAAGCCTCCCTAGGATATCCTTTATTCAATACACCAATATTGGTGGTCGTTCCACCTGTATCAGCAACAATTGCATTAGGAATGCCTGTTAACACATATGCTCCTCTTATGCTATTAGATATTGGAGCTACTACTGTAAAGATTGGATATTTCATTATATATTCCTCCGTAGCTGTAGTTCCATCATTCTGAGCAAAGAACATTTTTGCATGCTCAAGTCCTAGATTTCTTAATGCGTTTCTTAAGGCTTCGATAGCTTTCTTCATAACCCCAAGAACAGCAGCATTCAAAATTGTAGCATTTTCACGTTCTAAAAGGCCTATGGTTCCTATTTCATGAGAAAGAATAACAGGAGTATCAGGAATTATTTTGCTAGCCTGTTCTTTAACATATAATTCATGAGCAGGATTAACAATAGAAAAAACTGAAGTAACCGCAACAGCATCAACATTTTTTTCCTTAAAAAGATAAAGAGTTTTCTTGATATCTTCTTCATCTAATTCTACAATTGGTTCTCCAGTATATTCGTGTCCTCCCCTTATAACTTTAGAACCTACAAAAATAGCTTCTCTGAGATCTTCAGGCCAATCAAGCATGGGTTCGACAGATAGCGTAGCTGGAGCACCAATTCTTATTATACCTACTTTTCCTAAACCCTTTCTTTGTATTATTGCATTTATTACATGCGTTGTTCCGAACATTACTGAAATTATATCATCTCTACTGACTTTAGTTTTTTCCAAAACTAGTCGCATAGCTTCAAGTATTCCTGTAGTTATATCTGGGGTTGTTACTACTTTAGCTGCCCCTATTAATTCAGATTTCTCATCAATAATAACCGCGTCAGTATGAGTACTGCCTACATCAACTCCTAATTTATACTTTGCCATTTCTTATCACCACTTTTTCACTCTCTTTTCTATTGGAATATAATCTATATCATAACCAAAATATTTTGGACCAACAACTTTTAGTCCTTCAGGAGTTCTCCATTTAGGATCACACGGTATTCCTATTACAATTACTCTTAATCCATACTTAAGTCTTTCAGTAGTTATGGGTTTTGCTGTTTCACTATCCAGTACAGTTATCAAATCAGGTACGCTAGCTATTATTTCACCATCTCTAATGGCTACCAAGTTTTCATTTTGAAATCTTATAATTAACTTTGAACCTTTAAAGTCATCTAACCCTTCTATTGTGCATTCTCCTCTAGCAAATCCTCCAATATTCATTCTAGATACATCGATGATTTTTCCCTTAAATAAAAGAAAACCTTTAGTTATATCGAGAATTGCATCAACAACATTATGTCCTCTACTTTTGGCTTCTCTTATTGTTCTACCTAGTTCTATAGCTAATGAAGGTGTCCCTTTCACTACTCCTTTTTTATATTTCTCTCCGTTCATAGCATAAATTGCTATATATGCAGTACCGCCAAATCGCACTGTAATAACTCTTGCAATTTTTTCAGCCCAATAATTATCAATAGCATCTAATAAAACTGTATTGCCTCTCTCATCACACATTACCATGGGAGTTGCTTTAACTCCATAAAGATGAAATGTTACCATTTGTAGCTCTGGAAAAGCTCTTCCCATACCATCTCCATCAAGAACAGGTTTACCAGTCTTAGCTGCAGCAACAATAGGCATCATTGAATTTATCCCGCCAGCCTCGATCTGAGTTAAATACTTAGCCTCTTTATTATAATATTTTTCTAACATTCTTAATACATATATTATTTCTTCTCCTCCTGGAATTTTCTCAATTAATACAGTAGGTGTTCCCATCATAGCTACTGGTATTACTAAATCGTTATCATCAACTTCATTGCTATCTACAAGAGAGACTTTTTTACCCTTTTCTATAGCCTGAAGAGCCATTAACATACCAATGTATGGATCGCCTCCTCCTCCTGTTCCAAGTATTGCTGCTCCTACTGCAAGATCTTTAACGTCATTAGCGGTTAGAATCATCTAAACCACCCCATTTTGAATAGTAATTTAAAATTGTAATATATAAATTTTACGAAAAATTAGATGCAAATCTGAACAAAGATGATACATGAAAAGCTAATTAATGATTTATCTCGATTCTCTAAATTATAATAAACAATTTTAAAATCTACAGTTTTGGAATGAAAAATCTTTGACGATGGTATAACCGTATGGATAATTATTTTCTTTTAATAATTTTCTTTTCAGTATTGTATAATTACAGCTATATACTAAAATTAATTGTAATTCACCAGATTTTTCTTACTTCTAATTACTAAAATTTAGTGTTTTTAATCATTTTTAAAATTTATCAAAATTTATAATTATTAAAATAATAAATTAAGCTACTCGGTAAACAATGAACCAAATTCTTTTCTTAATTCTTCTACAAAGAAATTGTAGTTTCTGTAAATAGCTTCAATTTTCTCATTTATTTTCTCATATTCTTCAACTTTCTCTTTAATTAAATCATAAAATAACTTTGTTCCTTTGCCTAAGAGTTCATATCCTCTTATTTTTGCTCCTTCATAAGCACAAAGTGTTTCAATAGAAGAAATCATTTTTAAATTATCTAAACATTTCTCTAAATCGTTAACAGCATTTCCGGACATGCTAACAAAATCTTCTTGATCTGCACTTGTAGATACGGATATTATTGAAGAAGGTGTTGCCAACGTTCTTATTTCATTTAAATAATAAGCAATTAAATATTGACAGATCATTAACCCTATTCCTTCTTTAGCTAAGAAAGGAGGTAAGCCTCTATTCAAATTTGGATTTAGCAATCTGTTAATCTGTCTTTCGCTTAAATATGCTAAATTTGATGCTGAAATTTTTAATAAATCTGCAGCATTAGCCAATAGCTGAGCATGAAAGTTTCCTCCATAATATACTTTATCTCCAAAAATAACCGGATTGCCGCTGTAGGAATTCATTTCTCTCATAACAATGTATTCACAATAATCTATGTTGGATTTTACTGCAGCAAAGATTTGAGGAATGCATCTTATAGAATAAGGATCTTGAATAATACTTTTATCAGAATCAATGAGTTTGCTTCCTTCCAAAATTTTTAATATATAGTTTCCCACGATCATTTGATCAATATGTTTTTTTACAGAAAGAGTTTCAATTTTAAAAGGAGAAGAATTACATTTTAAAGCTTCCATAACCAAAGAAGTTATAAAACAAGATAAATCAAGAATAGATTTAAAATTATATATGCTTAAAGCTAATGAAGCAGTTGAATAAGCTGTAGAATTTATCAAAGATATTGCATCTCCTGCTTTTAATTCATGTTCACCTAGCAATTCTTTTGCTTTAACAATTTCATTTCCTAATTTTATGTATCCTTCACCTGCAATAACAAGGGCTAAATCTGCTAAAGGAATTAAATCTCCGCTTGCCCCTAAACTTCCTGACTTATGTATTAAAGGATAAATATCTTTATTTGCTAAATCAACTAATCTATTAAACGTTTCAAATGAAATTGTACTAAAACCACCTGCAAGTTGATTTATCAATACAAGTAAAGTTGCCCTTGCTAATTCTTTGCTTGCAAATTCTCCTGTAGCTATTGCATGTTTCTTTATTAAATTGATTTCTGCTTTACTATCAATTTCTCTGTTTAAACTAAATAATGCACCAACTTCTGTATTAACACCGTAAATTTTTTCTCCTTTTTTTATTTTCTCTTCTAATTTCTCTCTACTTTTTTTTATTTTCTCAAAAACTTTTTCCTCTACTTTAATTTTATTATTAAATAAAACAAAATCAATAAGCTTTTTTATCGTTAAATCTTCGCCGGTTATTAATATATGTCCCAACTTATCTTAAGAATAATTTTTCTTGTTCCTTTATATATTCTACACTTTCTTTAACACTTATGAAAAGCTTTCTTATAGCTTCAACATCTTCTATAGTTATTTTATTTCTTCCAAATTCTTTAGCTCTAATATAAGCAGGAGCTAATAATTGCACAGAATATCTTAAGCTATTTTCAACTCCAATATTAGCCAAATAATCAAGAACTTTATCATCTAATTCAACCTTTTCTTCTCTAGCTCTTATTTTAAGTATTTCCCTTATTTCTTCCTTTGTATAACCCCTTGTTTTTATAATTATAAGCCTATCCAGCATATCCAAAGGTATTCCATGAGGAGATTCAATATCTGTTCCTCTTATTTTCGTAAAACCTCTGTTTGTTGCTAAAATTAATATTGGCATAAGTTCGCTTTCCATTGCTCTCGAAAGAAAAGCCCATGTTTCAATATCTAACATATGGGCATCATCTATGAATAAAACACCAGGTATAAACTCTCCCTTTCCTTCATTAATAGTTTTTTGAACAAATTCATCAACAGATTTCCTAACTTCTAAAGGAATTTCCTTTTCTTCTCCAGAAATACCAAATAATAACATGCTCATTAATCCTTGTTGCTTTGCATTTATAACATCAAGATCATGTAAAGTAAAATGTCTAATGATTTCTTTATCTTTATAAACAGGACCGCTTGGGATCTCTATCTTTTTCCTTACATAAATATCATAAGTTTCTGCTCCTTCTTCTTCAGTTTTTCCTTGTACAAATACTCTACCTGTTTCCTCATCAATCCATATCACATCTCCTACATCTACATTATATTCAACAAGCTGTTGAGTAATTTCTGAAGGAACACGTAAAGTCTTTTCTTCGCTTTTTGTTCTTAAAGTAATCGTAGCAGAAACAGGAATTTGGGCATAAGGATTATAGGGATGCTTACCGTATCTATAATCTATCTTTTTGACTACACCTTCGT
This sequence comes from Thermoproteota archaeon, assembly GCA_032249055.1. GTDB lineage: Archaea > Thermoproteota > Thermoprotei > Gearchaeales > Gearchaeaceae > SCGC-AAA471-B05. Next base: position 8,978 of record JAVVGP010000030.1, read on the forward strand.
ATACTTTCCTTACCTCTCTTATTCTTACTCCAATACTTCTCCTTAAAGCCCTAGTTAAAAATTCTGTCTTCTTTATTTCTAAGCTAAATACTTCTGCTCCTGATAATTGGACAAAAGGAGTATCTAATCCCAATTCTCTTGCAATACCTATAGCTAAAGCTGTTTTTCCTGTACCAGGAGGACCAACTAATAGTATTCCTTTTCCTCCAAATCTTCCAGCTTTTATTAACTTTGTTATATAATATGCTGCTTCTCTTGCTTCAACCTGTCCAACGAATCCATCTGCTATAAATTGTACTTTGCCATCCCTTACTCCTAAACCTTTTATATGACTATGCAAAGAAATTCTTTCAAGTCTTGGTC
>JAVVGP010000031.1:0-9183 GCA_032249055.1 Thermoproteota archaeon
TATTTCTCAATGTATCCAGATTGTCCAAGCATAAGAGGAAGAAGGCATGTTGATGAAATTTTAAGATTGAGAAAAGAAGGTAAAAGATCTATGATCGTTTTTATTGCAGCACATCCTTATGCAAAAGCCTTTAAGCCTTATTATGAAGGGGATAAAATATTGGCAGAAAAAATTAAAGAAGCGTATTACAATGGAGTAGAAATGCATGCCATAAGAATGCACTTGGAAAACAGTGGTTATGTATATTTAACAGATGATGATTTGCCTATTAAATTTTAGCAAATTTTTTCTTATTTCTAATTGATGTAATTATGAAAATAAGAGATATTGTTCAATTGTGAACTTAAATGGAGAGGTTCTCCGAGCTAAATTACTCCTTAAGCAAAATATGAATTTCTGAATTAATAGGGGAAACTTTTGCCTTTTATAGCATATGGAAGAAAGTCAGCTTTGTTCTTAAAATATATTAAGAAATATGTTTTATAAAATAAAAATATAATAAAATAAATATTTATTTATACTTTTTAAAATATTTAAAATGGTTAATATCAATTGAACATATGATATTTAAGGATATCTTTAAACAATTTTTAAATAATAAAGAATTGTAATAATTAATATGAGTAAGTTAATAAAGTTAGCAGTGTTAAAAGGGGACGGTATAGGACCAGAAGTTGTTGATGCAGCATTAAAAGTATTAGATGCGGTTCAAGATTCTGTAAAAGGGTTACAAATAAAATATGAATTTGCAGATGCAGGCTATTATTGCATTGAAAAATATGGTACAAATTTGCCTAAAGAGACCATTGAAGTTTTAAAAAATACGGATTGTGTATTAAAAGGCCCTATGACTACTCCGGAAAAAGAAGGAATGCCACCAAGTGTAGCTGTTCAAATTAGAAAAATTTTTGATCTTTATGCAAACGTAAGACCAGCTAAAGTTTATCCTAGAACTAATCCCTTGCATCCAAATGTTGATTTAGTAATAGTAAGGGAGAACACTGAAGGATTATATACAGGTATTGAATTTAAATTGGGAGACGTTGCTGTAGCATTAAGAACAATTTCAAAAAAAGGAAGCGAAAGAATAGGTCGCTTTGCTTTAAATTTAGCTAATAAACGTAAAAAGCATTTAACCATTGTTCACAAAGCTAACATTTTAAGAGTTACCGATGGATTATTTAGAGATACGATATTAGAAGTTGCTTCAAAGGAATTTCCTGATGTTAAAGTAGATGAAGCACATATTGATATTATGACTGTTAACTTGATCAAAAGACCCCATGAATATGATGTTATTGTTTGCGAAAATATGTTTGGTGATATATTATCAGATGAAGCTGCACATGTAGCTGGTGGAATAGGTTTAGCTGCAGGAGCGAATATAGGTGAAAAGTATGCTATGTTTGAGCCTGTTCATGGCTCAGCTCCTAAATATGCAGGTAAAAATGTTGTTAATCCAATAGCTACAATTTTGGCTACAAAAATGATGTTTGAATGGCTAAATTTGCCAAAACCTGCTGAATTAATAGAAAAAGCAGTAATTAAGGTTCTAGAAGAAGGAAAAACTTTAACTTATGATTTAGGAGGAAACTCAAAAACATTTGAAGTAGCTGAAAATATAGCTAATAAGGTAAGAGAACTGGCTTAATATTTTTCAATTAAAAATATATTTTTTTATTAACAATTTTTTTATTATGAAAGGTGATCACTTCTGTTTCAGGTAGCAAATTAAAAGTATATAATACTTTAACTAAAACTTTAGAAGAATTTGAACCTTTAGAAGATAAGAAAGTAAGAATGTATGCATGCGGTTTAACTGTAAACGACTACATGCACATAGGACATGCAAGAACATATTTGGTTTGGGATGTGGTTGTAAGATATTTAAGATTTTTAGGATATGATGTTTTCTACGTATCAAATATTACAGATATAACAATAGATGAAAAAATACTTAAAAGATTAGAAGAGGAAAAGATAAGCTTTCAACAATTAATAGAAAAATATACTAAGGCTTATTTTGAAGATAGGGAAGCTTTAGGAATACTTAGAGCAGATGTTCATCCTTTAGCTACTCAGCATATTCAAGAGATGATAGAACTGATCCAAAAGCTTATAGATAAAGGCTATGCATATGTAGCTGAAGATGGTGTTTACTTTAGCATTAAAAAATTTCCTGATTATGGTAAGCTTTCAGGCATAAAGGCTTCTGAGCTTTTAGCAGGAGCAAGTGGAAGAATAACAAAGGATGAATATGATAAAGAAAATGTAGGTGATTTTGCTTTATGGAAAAAAACTAAAGAAAATGAGCCTTATTGGTACTCTCCTTGGGGTAAGGGAAGACCCGGTTGGCACATTGAATGTTCAGCTATGTCTATGAAATATTTAGGGGAAAGCTTTGATATACATGCAGGAGGAGAAGATAACATATTCCCACATCATGAAAATGAAATAGCTCAAAGCGAAGCTGCTACAGGAAAGCCTTTTGTTAAATATTGGTTGCATACAAGACATGTTTTATTAAAAGGAGAAAAAATGTCAAAATCTTATAAAAGATTAATATATTTAAGGGATGCAATAAAGAAGCATGGTGCATCAAACTTAAGACTTTTCTTATTATCAACTCATTATAGAAAACAATTAATGTATGATGATGAATTAGTTGAAGAATCAAAAATACATGTAGATAGGATAAAGAAAACTGTACAATTGCTTGATAGATTTTCAAGAGAAGGAAAAGAAGACATTACCGATAAAGAAAAGCAACTTGTTGAAAATTCAAAAAAAGCAATGGAAAAATTTATAGAAAGCATGAACGATGATTTCAATACTCCTTTGGCTATTAAAGTTATAATAGATTTTTCAAAACAAGTTTTAAGTCATATTGAGCAGGAAGGTATTCTAAGTAAAGAAGCATCTAAGAATTTGCTTGAATTCTTTGATTCTACTTGTAAAATAATCTTTGGAGATCTATATGAAAGAGAAATAAAGGTTAGATTAAATGATGTTCTTGTAAATTGGATAGAAAGATTAATTAAAGAAAGGAATGAATTAAGAAAGCAAGGAAGATTTGAGGAAAGCGATAAAATAAGAGAAGAAATTAGAAAAATGGGAATAGAAGTAGAAGATTCTAAGAATTTTACATTTTGGTATGTGAAAAACTTAAATATTGTTAAGTAAAGGTTTCTTATAAAAAACAATAGATAAAATAGAGAAAATTATTCAAATTACTAAGGATGTTTTAGAAAGAAAAATGGATCCTTTCGATGTTAATGTAAAATCTCTTATTAAAAAATCTGCTTGTATAATTTATATTATTTCAAAATCAAATAATGCAAATTTACAAGAATTAATTAATTTCCTATCTTCTAAAATACCTAAAATTAAAGCTAAAGGTTATGTGGAGAAGTTTAAAAGGAAAGGATATCTTAAAATTAAATATAGTATCGTTAGCTTAGGTTGGAGAACAAAAGCTGAAATAGATTTAGATGCATTAATTAAACTTTTAGCCATATATGTTTCTAAATAAATTGATGGAAGAAGAGGAAGAAATCAAACTTACAGGCAAGGCTTTAATGGTTTATTTATATGCATTAAGGAAAAATAGGGTTACTTCTAAAGAAGTAAAAGAAGAGTTGGGTTTTTCAAGTCAAAGTCTTGCTATATATTATTTAGAAAGATTATGTCAAATGGACCTTTTAAACAAAGAACCTGGAGGATATTATTCTGTTAAAAAAAGATTAAACATCGGTATTTATTCCTTTTATTTAAATGTTTATGGTTATTTACTTCCAAAATTTTTGCCTTATTCTGTATTTTTTACTTTATTTTTTGTATTATATTTATTGTTTAAATTTCCAAATTATGATATATTTGTTATAACAATTTTATCAATTGTAAATGTAATTTTTTGGTATGAAACTATAAAATTATATCTTAGATTAAAAAGAATGTTAAAGAGAAAATAATTAAAAAGAAGCTTCTCTAATTTTTCTTATGTAAAGATAGACTGCTGATGCAATCAAAGTACTTAAAATTAAAATTATGATTAAGTTTATTATTTCGTTGAATTGAATTCCTCCAGCAGAAGTTTTTTCTAAAGCATAAGGAATAGGTTCTGGCGCTGTATAAGTAGGTGAAGTTGCCCCGGCGTAAATAAATGGTGGAGTAGGAACAGGTGTGTATATTGTGTGCGTTTCACCCGGACTTGTTTTTTCATAAGGCAAAGTTGGAATAGAAGTATAAGTCAAAGGGAAATATAAATACATTAATGCATATAATTCAGGAGGAAGATAACTTAAAGAAAATGCTGTATTAACTTTTTTAATAACAACAATTATTTCATCATTTTCAGGTAAAACAAAGGACATTCCTATATATGTTTCTGTGAAATTTGATTTTGTTTCAAAAATAATAGAGGATGTTTTATAAACTATAACAAAAAATGGATACTTCTTAGTTAATATTCTATTGTCTAAATATTTTCCATTCATATCTATTGGGTTTAAAATTAATACGAAAAAGTTTTTGGCTAATGTACCGTTTTCATAAATAACCTTAAGATTATAAACTTTGTTTTCATATTCACTAACTTTTTTTAATGGAATTTGTAATTCCAAATCTTTATTTAGTTTTACATAAGAATATCCTGCCAAACTTTCATCTGTTACTTTTCCTCTCTCAATATTTGTTATCGCTAATACTACATATTCTCCTTCTTTTATTTTTATAGTTATAGAATTTAATTGGTTATTTGAAATAACGAAATTAATTGAACCGCTGAGATCACCTCTAAAAATATCAATTAGCAATTTCTCCAAAGATATTTCTTTATTTATAATTAGATATGCAGTTTCTTTTAATGTCTCCTGAATGTTTATTTTTAAAGAATATTTTTCCTTTTTACCTTCAACTTGCATTACGATAAAATAATTAGAAATGGAAGCATCGTATGTTGGTATTGTTACAGTTACAAAGTAAATATTTTGTTTTAAGTTTGCTACCTCAAATGTAATAGTTAGTTGCGAATATGGTTCAATGAGATAAATTCTTTGTTTGGTTTCAAGCTTTAACTTAAAATCACCAAATAAGCTTATTAAATAAACATTGATTTCTTCTGACTTTATTTCTATTCTTTTTTGAAACAGATTTTTTATATTAACATTAATTTTTACTATCTCTCCTTCATAATAATAGGTCTTATCGGTATTAACTTGAATAATAAGCTGAGAAATTATATGACTAGGAGGAGTATATATTTGAGACGAGACTGTACTACTTAGCAATGTAAATGTTATTAGAATTATTAGGATGATACCCTCTGTTTTTCTCATATGCTATTAAGCATATATTATCCTTTTATTTCTAAAATTTTTAATAGCGTTAAAAATTTTTTAAAAGAAAATTTTTTAATAATAGTGTTTTCTTTTTATTTGTATGGCTCTTTATGATTTACTCTTTTGGCTTTTTATAATTGTCATATCAAGCTATATGTTAGCTGAGGGTGCTGATCGATTAGGTGTAAGAATAGGTAGAAGATTTATAGGTAGAACAGTTCTTGGTGTCATTACAACTTTTCCTGAATTTGTAATTGTATATTTTGCTGCATTAAAAGGATTTTATGATGTAGGCATAGGAGCTGTATTTGGAAGCAATATATTGATGATAAGTCTAGGATTAGCTGTAGCTGTTTTAATAGCTACAACTCGTTTATCTTTAAGGCCAACTAAGGAAATCAATACAAACGTATTTAAACTAGATTTTTACTTTATGCTTTTAACTGCTGTATTTTCTGTGGTTCTTTTCATAGATGGTTACGATATTATTGATGGAATAATTTTTGCATTATTTTATTTTGCATATGTTTACTTAGCATTTAAGGAATCTAAAATTGAGAGAGAAGAAACTTTAAAACAAGAATCAATTTCTAGAACTACTCTCATAATTTCTACTTTATTGGTAATTTTTGGAGGTCTAGGAATAATGGTTGGCGGCGGGCCTTTTATTGATAGCGTAAAGAATTTTTCAGCTGAAGCAGGAATACCTGCGGTAATATTAGCTTTATTAATAGCTCCGATAGCTGGAGAAATGCCTGAAAAACTTTCATTGTATATATTAGCTAGAAAAGGAGGTAAAAGTTTAGAAATAACTATAGGCAACATATTTGGTTCTAAGATTTTAAATAACACACTATTAATAACAACTTTCATAGTTGGTGTAATAATTAATACAGGAAAACCAACTTCCATTCCTTCTCATGAAATAACCTTTATATTAGTAGCATGGACTGCAATATTAACTATCGTAGCAATGATTACTTTTGCAGATGATAAACTGAGCAGAAAGGATGGGTTATTATTATTAGCGTTATATATTATTACGTTGATTTTGCAATACTTTTTAATACCGATAGGTCATTAATTCATTCTCCTGCTATATTTGCTTCTTCTATTAAAATATAGGGTAAAGCTATTCCACCATACCATTTTATTTCTTTACTTAATTCAATTATTTTTTGGAAAGCTTCCCTTAAATTTAAACCTATTCCTGCTTGTAATAACGCATGCTTTATTTCTCCATCTTCTATCAAAAATCCTTCGTTTATCATTCCAGAGAATTCTCCAGTTACAACATTTGGATAATCATACGTACTTCTAATATAAACACCTTTTTTAATTTCTGAAATAAAATCTTTATAACTTTTGCTTCCTTCCTTAATTATTAAGTTTCTTGAATCTATTCTTGGCAAAGATCTAAAATTCCAAATACTTCCTTCACCTCTAACAGCATTTCCTGTGCTTGACTTTCCTTCCTTATTGGCAGTATATGTATCATAGAAATAATTCTTCAATGTTCCGTTTTCTATAATAATGTTTCTTGCTGAAGGAAATCCTTCTGCATCAAATTTAAAACTTCCTATACCTCCTTCAAGAAGTCCATCATCTATTACTGTAATTTTCTCATTAGCTATTTTGTTTCCTATTTGATTGCTTAAGTAACTTCTTTTTCTTTGAACTGCATCAGCATTTAATCCTAATCTTAAGCTCATTCCAATTATAAAAAAAGAAGCAAAAGGGTCAAGAATTACTGGAACCTTAGCAGAAGGAATCTTTTTCTTATTTAAACCTTTTATTGCATATTCATAAGCTATTTTTACTACTTCAATAGGTTGAAAATCTTTAATTTTCCTTGATTCATATATTTCATCGCTGCTACTAAATTTACCATTTTCTTCAGCTGATATCGATGAATAAAAGTATAGAAAAGTTCCTTTATCTATTCCTTCAACTCCTAAAGAATTGGCAATTGCTACAATATTTCTTCCTGAACTAAAAGTTAAATTTATAGATTTTATCCTTTTATCTAAAGTAAAATCTTGTTTTAAAACTTCATTTATAAATTTTATTGCTTCTTCTACATCTAAATTAGCAATATTTTCATCAAATATACCATAAACATGCTGATATTTACCCTTTTCTGCAAAGCTTTTAAATTCAGGATCGCTTGGAGCTGATTTAGCCTGTTTGAATGCTTTAGTTACACACTTTTCTATTTCATTTGGATTTGTCGAATATGAAAAACCTATTGCATTGTTTACTACACATCTTACTCCTAGACCACCATCAACTATTTTCTTGGCAATTTTTATTTCTCCTTTTTTAACTGTAATATTTATTGAATCAGTTACCGAAGCAAAGCATTCCACTTGGTTACATCCTAATTTTTCTCCTATTTTTATAGCTTTAATACAATTTTCTAAAATTTCCTCATTCATTCCAATCCACCCACTACTATTTCACTAACCCTAATATGGGGTCCACCATCACCTACGCGTACCCATTGTCCGTCTTTGCCACAGAATCCTACACCTTCAATTTGTAAATCCTTGCCTACACCATCGATTTTCTTTAACGTTTCTAATATTAAGCCTGTTAAGGATATATCTCTTATCATTTGCTTAATTTCTCCTTTCTCTATTAGATAACCATATTCACATTTGAAAGTATATTGGCCATTGCTAGGTACAACATAACCATAATGAAAACCTTTGGCATAAATTCCAAATTTTGTTTCGCTAATTAACTCTTCAAAGCTCATATCACCCCTTTCAAAATAGATATTGCTCATTCTTACCAAAGGCTCATTTAAATATCCTTCAGCTCTACTAGAAGCATTCAATTCCATGTTTAATATTGAGGCTGTTTCTAGATTATTCAAATATTCCTTAAGTATTCCGTTTTCAATAATTTTTCTTGGTCTTGCAAGAAATCCTTCATCATCATATTCATAATATCCGAATGCTTTATCGATTAAAGGATTATCAATTATTGTTACTTTTTCTGAAGCAATAGTTTTTCCGATCATTCCTTCAAGTACAGAATTTCTCTCAACTATTGCATCAGCCTCAGCAGGATGTCCTATTCCTTCATGCGCAAAAACACCAGTAATTATAGGATCTAAAATACAAACGTATTTTCCAGGTTTAACACTTTTAGCTTTAAGTTGCTCAACTGCTTTTTTAGCCGCTTTTTCTCCTATTTCTAACATATTTTTTTCTTCAATTAATTCGTATCCTCCCACACCTCCTCTTGCCTCTCTTCCGAAACCTCTTATTCCGTTTTCCAAAGAATAAGCTGTTGTGCTTAAATAAAGATAATTATCCTCTTTGTATACATCGTTGCCTAAAGAATTTTTAACATAAATAATATCTTGGTTTTCATTATAATTGACTGTTGTACTCTTTATTCTTTTATCAAAATTAAACATTCTTTTATCCAATTCTTTAACTAAATTTACTTTTTCTTCTATTGCAACATCATCGAAATTTATGCGTGTTTTTATTATTGATTTAGCTTTATAACTTTTAACATGTTTGATTTCATATTTTTCTTTAATTCTTTCCGAATTAGCTTTTGCAATTTTAAAAGCCTTCTCTACTAAGTTATATGCAGAATTAATATTAATTTCATTACTTGCTCCAAATCCCCATGCACCGTTTATAAAAATTCTTATGCTTATTCCCTCATCTTCTCCTGAAGAGATTGATTTTAATGAACCATCCGTATATTTAATTGATAATTCTTTTTGTTTTAGATATTTAGCTTCAACAAATTTTGCTCCTAATCTCAATGCGTATTCTATAGCTTTATCTAAAATATCCATGGCTAATTATCTTGTTAA
>JAVVGP010000032.1:0-8817 GCA_032249055.1 Thermoproteota archaeon
TTTATCTAAATAATATTGTTAAAATTATGGTAACCCACATCGATATTTGAATGGTGAAAAGCGTGAGAAATCTACTATCCAGCTTTCTGTCAAGCCCGTTTATCCTATTTTCTATCCTATTTTCAAGACTATTAATTCTATTATCAAGGCTACCAATCCTATTTTCGAGGCTATTAATTCTATTATTCATTTCATTCCTTAAATCATTTATTTCTCTTCTTAAACCGCTTATTTCATTCCTCATTTCATTTCTCAAAGAATCTATTCTATTATTTAGAGAATTATTTATAGAATCTATTCTGCTGTTAAGTTCATTCCTTGTAGCTATCACTTCGTTTCGCAAAGAATTGATATCGCCTTTTAAATCATCTACTCTTTTGGATAATTCTTCTATTCTACCTTCCATTTTTGAGAGTTTTTCTGTTTCCACAACACTCATAATAATATTAATGAAAAAACTATAAAAGCTTACACTTAAAATTTATTGTGAGAATTCCTCTTAGAATTTCTTTATAACATGGCTGAGCAAGGAAACTATTCAGTAAAAATGATATGCCAACCCTCCTTCCGGCTTTAGTTTATGTAGATTGTAAAGCTTCATAACCTCAAGAAGTCATTAAGAAAAGTCCAACTTTTCATCAATGTGATAAATGAGATAGACAATTATTCTTATTATTTATAGCTTTTATGAGTATGGAGAGGTAAAAGGAACTTAAACTTTAAAAAACATAACATTTTTTACATCAATTCTTTAGCATGAAAACACGATAACACAAATTTCATAAAGGAATTGAAAGCTCATCAGAATAACTTTAAATTTCACAAAAATGTTTATAAGCTGTGGAAAATATAATTCAAACTCTGATATTTATCATTGTAAGCACTGTTATCGGTACAGTTATATCGTTTATATTTAGCGTAGCTTGGCGTTGAAAAAGAATGTCGATAAGCAATTAAATCAATTAAGAGACGTTAACCTCCAGTTAAAGGCACAATCTTTCGTGCTTAAAGCCATTGTTGATACCGCTATTGAACTGCGGAAAGAATTGATGGCCCGCAAACCAATCACCATGGATAAGGTCATAGATACTGTCAGCAAGGCTATTGAAGGGATTATGGATAGAATAAGCTCTGCATATTTTGAAATGTACTTAACGCACTCAGGAAAATCAAGTAACCCAGATAAGGAGTATCGAAAAAGAATTCTTTTAGAGAAAGCACGAAAGCGAGAAATTACTTATCAAGAAGGACAAGAGTTGCAAAAACTTTTGGAGGAACAGAAGAAGCATCATGAAGCTTCTGGAGATATCGCAGGTGCCATTCTTGTAGGTTTGCTTCTATTGTTTTTACTAAGCGTTTTGGCTGCTTTACTTGAAAAAAAGGAATAAAGCAAACGTTTGCCTCTGGTAAAAATTAAAACTTATTAAAAAATAGTGTTTTTGGTGATCATGCTTATTCTCTATTTTAAAGCTTGTGAAGATATCAGAATATCAATCATTCATATATTTTACCTTTTCTTTAAGCTTCACTTAAGTCTACTTTAAGATACGGAGTTGTAACCTAAAGAAAAAAGAAGATTTACTATACATCGAAGATGCTGTAAGACATGTTAAACTATTATTCTTAATATCTCAGAAAGTAAGATCGCCTGAAGGAATAGAGCTTTGAATCTTAGCCCACAGAGACACCTTCTTCTAAAAGAAACTGAGAAAATTAGCAAAGCTAATTTAAGCTCATTCGTAAGCGAATTAGCAAGCGCTCTTCTTAAGAAAGTATCAAAATAATAGATTTTTTTAATATTATTAAATCATTCAAATTATTGTTTCATTTCAAAAATTTTCAATTTATTTAGAAATTAAAATTATCAATTTATATTTTTTATTTTTATTTCTTGAATTATTTTTTTGGCAAAATAGTATCTTGCAGCTTTATGCCGTATTCCCAAATCTATGATTTTAAAACCTTTGTTTTTTAAATAATCTAAGCACTTGTATCTATTATTTTCAAAAGTTTCAATAAGAACACTTTTAGTATTATCCAAAACTTTATTCGCTCCTCTTAAAATTTCATATTCGCTTCCTTCAGCATCAATTTTAAGAAAATCAATTTTAGTTAATCCTAAACTATTTACTAATTTATCTAAAGTAGTTACTTTTACCATATGTTTATAATAATTAGATTGATTATCAATAAGATTATCAATTAAGGTAGCTAAATCTGTTCTCTCAGGTTTATAAAAAATGGTACAGAGAAGTAGAGAAATGAAAAGCATAATCAATTTATTAAAATTAAGTCCTATTTATGTTATTCTTATCGCAGATAAAATTAAGTAACAGGAAACTTATAAGGATCGTAAAGAATGAATCATAGAAATACTTTAAAATTATAATGAGATAAGATGTAAATAATTTGAAAATTAAAAATCAAAATCTCTAAATAAAACTAAAAGTTAAAAATATGAAAAGATCAATTAAAATATCAATTTTAATAGTTATTTCAAAAAATTATTTAAATAATATCGTTAAAATTATAGTAACCCACATCGATATTTGAATGGTTAAAAGCGTGAGAAATCTGCTATCTAGCTTTCTGTCAAGTCCATTTATCCTATTTTCTATCCTATTATCAAGGCTACTAATTCTGTTTTCAAGAAAATATGAAGAAATTTTAAGATCTCATCCTGGAATTATAACTGGTTACTGGATAGGCTGGAAACATGGAGAACCTTATATAATGGTTGCTATAGAGAAAGGAAAATGTGAAGATTCTGAGAAATTATTGCCAGATAAATTGGGAGATTATGACGTTTATTATATAGAAGGGTCGATTCATTTAACCAAACCAAAATAAGAGCCTTTTATTTCATTTAGTTAGAACGTCAACGTTAAGCTCATTTTGAACAATATCGTTATAATATGTAACCACATCTTTTCCATCAATTTCCATGGCAGCAAATAAAAGTCCAACAGCTCTCTTATCAAAATCAAGTAATAAAGATCCTGAATCTACTCCTGCAGACATACCTGTAGTAACTATACATTGAAGGAATTCCACGTTGCCTAGACCAGGCCAATTAAGAGGATATATGCTTGCATTATAGGCTACTACGATTCCTGTTGTATGTTGTGTTGTTCTTTCTACTTTTTGAACATATATTCCAACTGTGTTAACTCTCTTTACTCCTGTAGGAATTCCATTCCACCTGCTATGCTAGGTGTAACAACATTTGGCTCTATAGGTCTTGCAACCGAAGCATCAACTATGTTTCCTCTTTGTGCTATATGTTTAACCTGAGTAAGGTAGCAATAGTATCTGCAGGATGTTTGCCACCATCATATGGTCCTGGTTGCACAATTGGTTCTCCTATAGAAGCATTATTAAAATTAGCCATTACATGGTTATTGCTTAAAATCAAGATTTCCTTTGTAACTCTATCACGAACTAAACATCCTAGCGCTCCAGCTGTAATGCTAATGTGACCTATTCTGTAGCCATGAGGAACAGGTCTTGGAGGATAGGGTCTTATGTAATATCGCAAAACTGGATCGCCAGCTTCCACAACATCTTTTGGAACCCCTTCTACTGTTTTAGGTATAGCTTTTGGTAGGAGTTCAGGTTTTACTTTCTTCTTACAAAAACGAATACATGGAGTATTTGTGACCTCATTATGCTTTACCTTAAACTTACTCCTACTCCTACGACATTTGGATATGTATGCAACATCGAACGAACTTTGTCACATATAAAGCTGGAATAATGCATTCTTTTTAATAAAGCTGTATAACCTATGCTATCACCATAAGGCATAGAAAATCTTCTCCATGCATAAAAAGGAATATAGCAATTTTATAGAATTCTGCGCTCGATATGTTTACTATTGAATTATTCACTTAAATCTTTATAACCTTAATATACTACATAATCAACATACCCACGATCATTCCTTCTTCTTTACAAGCACTATATAAAGAAAGTCAGAGATTGCTATATTCCTTTTAATGAACATTTCAAAAACTTCTAAGGCTTCCAAATAGTTTTATGTAAAGGCTAAGAGGGAATTTGTTAAAGCGATATTCATAGAAACAGTAGCTCTTATCGCATTTACCCCTTAACCATTAAGAAAGAATATTTTTAATATTTAAATAAATTTCATTTTCCCTTATATTTAGGTGATCTCTTTTCAAGGAATGCTCTCATACCTTCTTTAAAGTCTTCTGTAGATGATAACATTATTAATTCTTGAGACGCTATTTGTAATTTATCTAGATATATGTTTCTAATTGAATTTATTGCTCTCTTAATAGACATGGTTGAGAGAGGTGCAACTCTTTTTATTTTTTCTACGATTTCCACACCGGTTATTTCTAATTGATCTGAAGGAACTACAATATCTACCAATCCCAACGCTTCAGCCTGCTTTGCACTCATCCATTCTCCTGTTAAAGCATATCTAGCTATTTTTCTACTTACGAATCCAACTCCTAGTGATGAAGCTATAGGTGGTAATGCACCTATCAATCCTTCAGGAATAGCAAATATCGCATCTTCGCTTGCTATAACTATATCGAAGAATATCAGTAGCTCCATTCCTCCTCCAAAGGCTAATCCATTGACCTCAGCTATTATTGGCTTGGTGTAATTTGTCAGAATATTTATTAATGGTGAAGATGTTTTCTGAGCCCATTCAATCACACTTGCTGTATCCTTCCAGTAATGCATCATTTCTATATCATCTCCTGCACAGAAGGCCCTTCCCTCTCCTGTTATTATTACTGCTCTTACTTCTTTATCTTCCTCAGCTTTCTTAAATGCATTAGTTAATCCATTCCACATTGCTTCGTTTAGAGCATTTAGTTTCTCTGGTCTTCTCATAGTAATCTTTGCGTAATCATGCAATTTCTCATATCTTACTGGACCGAAGTCTATTTTCTCATAATTCCATTTGAAGAATCCTTCTCCACTCTTCACGCCCAATTTTCCTTTTTCAACCATTTCCGTAAGTAGAGGATCTGGCTGATAATAATCGTTTCCTGTTTGATTGTATCTCTGCTTTAAGAAGTTCACTATGCTATCAATTCCGAATTTATCTGCAAACGTCAAAGGTCCTTGAGACCATCCCATTCCCTTCATCATAGCCTTCTCAATATCCTCCATGCTACTAATACCATTTCTTATAAGCCAAGCAGCTTCATTTACAGCTGGTGCTATTATTCTTAGCGGATTTATTGAATACATACCATCAGTTGGTACTATCTTAGGCCTTTCATATACCTTTCCTGTGTAAGTATAGAATCCTTTACCGCTCTTCATCCCTAATCTTCCCTCATCTACCATCTTCTTTAATATTTTAAAGTGGGGTGGTTCCTTTTCTCCTCTCTTTATAGCTTCTAAAGCTACATTATATGAAACATCTATTCCAGTAAAGTCTAAAAGTTCTAAGAATCCCATAGGCATTCCAAGTCTAAATCTTGCCATAGCATCTATATCTTCTTTCCTGTAACCCTCATCATACATTATAATAGCTTCAGGGAAAGTTCTACTATTTATTCTATTTACTAAGAATCCAGGAACATCTTTTCTAACTATAACATAGTCTTTACCTAAACTTTTAGTGAATTCTACTGTGGTTTCCAATGTTTTCTGACTAGTCATATTGCCCATGATAATTTCAACTAAGGGCATGAGAACAGGCGGATTCATAAAATGCAGACCTATAAACTTATCCTGTCTTTTGGTTGCCTCAGCTAAATATGAGATTGGGATTGTTGATGTATTAGTTGCAAATATTGCACTAGGCTTCACTATATTATCTAGCTCTGAAAAAACCTTCCTCTTCACTTCGCTATTCTCAACCACCGCCTCAATTACATAATCAACATCAGCAAGGTCCTTGAGGTTAAGTGTAGTTTTTATCCTACTCATGATGACTTCTGGACTTTCTCTAAGCTTTCCACCCTCCTTAAGCTTCTGCAAGCTCCAACTAATTTTCATAAGAGCATTATTTAATATATCTTGAGATATATCGTTCAAATAAACTTCATAACCTGCTAATGCTGCAACTTCTGCGATGCCATGACCCATTGTTCCAGCTCCTATAACAGCAACCTTCTTAATTTGTTCTATACTCATGTTTTACACCTTATATTATATCAATAAAGCAAAATATAAATATCTCTACACTTGCTTTCATGATCAACCTATCATGTTCTTCTGGATTGTTAAACCAATTAAGTGCTACTCATATATAAGTTTTTGTACTTCTCTCTTATAACTTTTTTATCAAACTTTCCTACGCTAGTTTTAGGTATCTCCTCTACGAACAATATTTTATCTGGTAGTTGCCATTTCGCGAACCTTTTAGATAAATGCTCTTTCAGTTCTCTCTCAATTTCTTGAGCAGGTTTATCTTTATATTCCTTTTTTAAAATTACCAATGCTAGTGGCCTCTCCTCCCATCTAGGATGTGGTATTCCTACAACTGTAGCTTCTAGAACATATGGATGTGCCATTAAGTAATTTTCCATGTCGACCGATGAAATCCATTCCCCACCACTTTTAATTAGATCTTTAGCTCTATCCACTATTTTGAAGTAACCCAATTCATCTATGTATCCTACATCACCCGTTTTCCAATATAGGTCTGGAGTGATAGCTTCCTTAGTTCTTGGATCATTGTAGTATTCTTTAATTACCCATGGGCCCCTTACATAAAGCTCTCCTATGCTTTTCCCATCCCATGGAAGTTCTTTCCCAGTAGATAAGTCAACAAGTTTAGCTTCTATACCAAATACTGGAAATCCCTGCTTTCTCATGTGTTCCCACTGCTCCTCCTCAGATAAAGCCTTGATTTCAGACTTAGGATGATTCATAGTTATGAGGGGTGTTGTTTCAGTAGCCCCATAAGCATGAATAATTTTTATTCCAAATTCAGCTAATCCTTTTTGCATGGCTAAAGGAGGTTCTGATGCTCCGCTTGCTGCTCTTATATTGAACTTCGGCTTAGGCTCCATTTTCCTAAGAACTTCAAGTATAGGCATGAATATTGCTGGTGCTCCTGCAGTTATTGTAACCTTCTCCTTGATCATAATTTCAATAAGGCTTTCCGGAGTATATCTACCTGGAAATACAATTTTACACCCAACCATCGTTATGGATACGGGTATACCCCAAGCATTAGCATGAAACATAGGTACGATTACAAGATAAACATCACTAACCTCAGGTCTGAATAGATTGTTAACAGCCCAGCCGTGAAGTATCAAAGCCCTATGCGAGTAAAAGACCCCTTTCGGCTTTCCAGTAGTACCAGAAGTATAGCATGCTGTAGCAGCTGACTTTTCATCAATTTCATCCCAATCGTATGTTTTAGGATTTTGGGCAATAAGTTCCTCATATCCGTAGACAGGACTTAAGTTTGTAGAGATCTGTGATAAAGGCTTATCGCTCATGACCACAAAGAAATCAAACTTATGACTTTTAGCCAGTTCTTCAGCTAATTTCAACAAAGTATCATCTACAAATAGAGCTCTGGCTCCTGCATGATCTAAGATATAGACTAGTTCGCTTGGATGAAGTCTCAAATTGAGTTGTAGCATAACAGCTCCGATACCTGGAATTGAGAAGTAAGATTCATAGTACCTATGATCATTCCAGCCTAAAACTGCTATACGGTCTCCAGGCTTGACTCCAAGGTTTTTAAGCGCATTAGCCATAGCACATACTCTTTCATAGACTATTCTGTAGTTCAGTCTATGCACTTTCCCTCCTTGAAGAGTTCTATAAGATACAACTTCGGTGGATCCGTGAACCTTTGCTGCGTATTGTATTACTTTCCATAGGTTTAATTGCCACTCATCATTCATTGTGGAAGGAAAACCTTTGATCAAATCTTTTCACCCTGCATTTTAAATAAAATTGAAAAATATAAATTTTTTGGAATAAATTCTATAAGTTTAAATGCATAATTAATTTAAAAAATTTCTATTTTCAAGAATGTTTATGGCTAGAAGTTGAATATTATTTGTTGCTAGGTTTATTATATAGTAAGCTAACTCATTTATATAAAATCTATGAATTTAAAAATATTTTTAACGAATTAATATTCTTGAGATTTTGAAATAAAACTAAAGCAAAAGCGTAATGCTTTTATTTGGAATACATCACCAATTTATATGGAAATTTTGATAAAAGGCTTGCATCATATAACATTAGTAACAAGAAATTATCATGTCAATTCATGGTTTTATACAAAAATTTTGGGATTAAAGCAAGTAAAGCTAAGTGTAAATCAGGATGATATTTTCCATAGGCATGCATTTTATGCAAATGAAAATAAAACAGTAGGTTCAACGATAACATTTTTCGAATGGCCCTTCTTAGATGAAGGATATGCAGGTTTAGGTTCTCCCCATCACCTTTCATATCTAGTTAATTCTTTAGAAGTCTTAATTAAATGGAGATCTTGGCTTAAATACAATAATATTCCTGTAACAAAAATATATCATAGATTCAATAGTGCTTCAATATATTTTAAAGATCCTGATGGTGTTTTGATAGAAATTAAAGTCAAATTAAACGAGAAGATCGATGAAGGATATTTGAATGAGCTAATGAGAGAAGAGAAGGAAATCAGAGAGCTAAGCTCAGATATGAAACTAATTGCTTTTGACCATGCATCACCTATAACTATCGTAGATCACGAATTAGTTCGATTCTTTGAGAAAATACTAGGCTTAAAGAAGAGCTATGAGCTAATCAATCCCGATGATCCAAGAACAAAAATTCTTGCTATTGGAAATGAAGAAAGAGAAGATTTCC
>JAVVGP010000033.1:0-8551 GCA_032249055.1 Thermoproteota archaeon
GCTAAGCAATGCTAAGATTAGCATTGCTACTGAAAAAATTAATTTCGTTCTCGGGTCTAAATTATGAATAAGAGACTTTTTCTTTGCTACAAAAAACAATTCAGGTCTTATCATTTTATAGCTTAATTGAACGAATAAATTCTTCAACAGTTGTAATGTTTCTATCAAGTTTAATTCCTATCTTCTCAAGTTCTATTATTAATTTAGCTAATGTAGGTTGAACTAGATTGGCTTCATTTAACAATTCTTCTTCATATATTATATTAATTAACAAATCATCCTTGATTATTTTGCCATCCTTTAAAATAATTCCTCTTTCAGCTACTTCCAAAGCAAAATCTATATCATGGGTGATTGTTATTACTGTTTTACCTTCTTTTCTCAATTTTTTTATAATATTAATTAAAGCTGTTCTTTGAAAATAATCCAATCCTACTGTGGGCTCATCTAATACTATTACCTTAGGATCATAACATAAAACAGAAGCAAGAGCTACTCTCTTTTTCTCACCTCCACTAAGAAGCAAAGGTGATGATTCTTCATATTTTTCTAGATTAAAATATCTTAGCATTTCTTTTACTCTTTTAACAATTTCTTCCTTATTAAAACCGAAGTTAATTAGTGCAAAAGAAATTTCTTCAAAAACAGTATTAGAAAAAAGCTGATGGTCTGGATTTTGAAAAACGATCCCAACAATACGTGAAAGTTCAGCTACACTTTTTTCCTTGGTATTTTTTCCATCTATAAAGACATCGCCTTTGGTAGGTTTTAAAATACCATTCAAATGTTTTATTAAGGTAGTTTTGCCAGAACCGTTTGGACCTAATATGGCTACTGATTCTCCTGAATCTATACATAAATTTATATTTGTTAAAACATATTTTTCTTCAAAAGGATATTTAAAATAAAGATCTTTAATTTCTATTAATTTCATATATTTTTTTAAAATTATTAATAAATTCTTCTAAAGTTAAACACAATTCAAAATTATACTTTTTACTTAAAATTTTACTTATTTTGCTTATTTTAGGCTCCATTATACCAATGCTTTCTAAATCTTTTGATAAAACTTCTTTTTTTGTACCGTCAAAAATAATTCTTCCTTCATTCATTACAATTATTCTATTAATTAAATTTACAAGAATTTCTAATCTATGTTCAGCAATTATTATCGTATATTTAAAATTCTTATTCAAATAATTTAGCAGATCTGCGATCATATATGAGGACTTGAGATCCAAATTACTAAATGGTTCATCTAAAGCTAAAATTCTTGGTTTAATAGCCAAAACTGAACCTATTGCTACTTTTTGCTGCTCTCCGCCGCTAAGTAAATAAGGTGATTTAAATCTAATATGTTCAATATTTAATAGTTTAATTATTTCATTTACTATTTTAAACATTTCTTCTCTTTTATAACCTAAATTTTCTAAACCGAAGGCTATCTCTTTTTCTACAGTCATTGATAAGAGTTGATCTTCAGGATCTTGGAAAACCATTCCTACATGTTTAGCCATTTCATAAGTTTTTCTATCTTTAACGATTAAACCATAAACTGATACTTCTCCTATGTAGTCTCCTTTATAAAAGTGAGGAATTAAACCATTCAATAGTCTAATTAATGTGGTTTTTCCACATCCACTAGGACCAGCTAATAATACAAAATCTCCTTCATAAATTTTTAAATTGATATTTTTTAATGAAAAAAAGTTTGTTCCTTGATAACGAAAACTAAGATCTTTAATTACTATTACTTCTTTCATTAATTTACTTTTAAGATATGCTACCTGTTCCTCCTAATTGATATTTTTTGATCATATCTTCAAGTTCTTTTGAAGTTGCCTCATATTGTTTTCTTAATATATTTTCTTGTTTATCCAAAGTCATATCTTGCAATTGCAATGTTTCTTTTTTCTCATTTATTTCTTCTAAAGCAGTTTTTTTGGGTATTTTAATTAATATATTCCCTACCATTTTATGAACAAATGCATCATCTGATATTTTCTCTAGTTCTTCTTTAACCAATTCTATTTCCATCAACTCAGCTTTAATTTGTTGTCTTCTAGTAATAACTAGCCTTAATTGTTCTTCTATTTGTTTTAATTTTAATGCTAAATTCTGTATTTCAGGAGGAAGTTGCTGCGCCAATTTTTTCAACCTCTGTATATTTAATTACATCTGACATACTTATTAACCATCTATTAATAGAATTTAATATAGCCCTTAGCCTTGATATGCTAAAGGAGCGGAATTCCATAATCATTTTATTATCCATTAATTTAATATGAGCCTCTTTTATTCCAGGAAAACCTTTTTTAAATTCAGGTAAAATTGATTGATAATATAATAAAGCTTCTTTTTCATCTTTAAATTCATGTTCCATATGAGCAATTATTTCATAGATAACCATATTCATAATTTTAATAAATCATGAATAAATCCTTTTAAAAAATTTTGTAATTACTCAATAATTTTTCTTATAGTAAAGAATTTTCCAAACATTTTTTTATTTTCTGGATCAACCAAATATAAAGAAAAAAGATCTTGTTCATTTACAAATTTTATAACGTAACTATCCTTGTTTGCTTCTTCAATGCTTTTGACCAATTTTAAACCTAAAATTTTCGAAAATTTTTCAGAAAATTCATTTTCATTTAAAACCACAGGAATATTATTTTTCAACGTAGGTTTTTCCTTCATTTCCCGAATAAGTTTTACCCCTTTTAATAATATTTGGGCTACCTTTCCTTTATTATCTATTACTCTTATTCTACTGGGATTTCCTTTTATGCAATCTATAATTAAAAGTTTATCGTCATTGTTTAATCTTTCAATTAATTCTTCTAGAGAAAGTTTTCCTCTTGTTAAAGGTTTGGTTGCAAATATAAAAGCTACATCCTTAGCAAAACTCCTTACTCTATTTGGCGGCTTTCTAGAAGTTGTAATTATAAATTTCACTCACTAGACTTTTGTTGTTGAGGTTGTTGAATAATAGCTTGATATTTAATTATTTTACCTATAGGACTTGAAATTGTATATGCAGCTCCAGTAAATTTAATCCCACATTTTGGGCACTGCCATATTCCAATTTTTATTCTTTTTATTTTCCCTACTTTACCACAATTTGGGCATTCCTTTGGTTTTTTGTATTCTTTCATTATTTCTGCATATCTTTTTCTTAATGTTGAACCGTATCTGGCTCCAAAAGGTGTTCTTAATTTTTTCATTTTATCTATTTAACATTTTTCAATATTAAATCCTTTATGCTTTGATACATTGACAAAGATTTCTTTATTATAAAATCTAACTCGTTCAATTCAAAATATCCTATACCACTTTTTTGTAGACCACAAATTTTACCGTTGCCAGAAATTATAACTGTTAATCTGCCTTGAGACATCATTTCTTCTTCCAAATTCATATCCAATAGTATATAGTCTAGGATTTTTCCAAAGGTTAAATAAACAGGATAATTTATTATCTTTAAGTTAACCAATTCATCTTTTAAAACAACTTCTCCTTGCTGATTTACTTCAGCTTTTCTATACTTTGTGTTTAATAATGCAGCTAAAGTAGAAATTCCTGCAGCATCTACTAAATTTCCATTATGATTTAAAACATAAATATCGATCCAAATACCATAAACTTTTTTTGAAGGAATAATGCATAATGAAGAAAAGTCTATTGCTTCTGGTTTTCTTAAACCCCTATCTATTATTCTAGCTAATTCTATAGCATTCTCATCAGGAGGCCCGGGTTCAAAATCAGGAGAAGCGACAGGAGGAAATTCAGAGTTTACAATCAAAGTTCCTTTATCCGGCTGGTCAGGATAAGGATTAGTAATGCTCATTTTAACTCCTGTTAAAACTATCGTATCTCCTAAATGTACTTCAGCAGAGCCTTCAGCATTAGGAATTATACCTGTTTTAATTTTGATGGGTCTCATTTCATCAAAATTCCTATTATCTATTCTTTTTCCTTTTTTTAACAAATTTAGAATATATTGTTGCTTAATTTTAGGAACGACTAAGCTAAATCTTTCTTCGCTCATATCTGACCATAAGCTTTTAAATATTCTTCAAGTTTGCTTTTTAAACATGATCTTTGAAATTCGTATATTTTATTAATAGCTTCTATACCCATATTTAATAAGGTATTAAATTCTTCATATGTAAGCTCTCCATCTAATTGCAGAAGCAAAATCCTTTTCTTAGAAGGCATCATTGCAATTGGCATATCTGCCTCACTCATTTGATCTTCTTCTCCTGTCAAATCAACTACTAACTGACCATTTACCTTCCCTACTGAAACAGCAGCAACCAAATCATATAAAAATATTCCTGCATCTACCAAAGCTAACGTTACAGCATTTATGCTAGCTACCCTTGTACTTCCATCCGCATTTAAAACTTCTATATAAACGTCTATAGCTGTTCTAGGAAACAAATCACGTTTTATACATGAATTAAATACTTCTTTAATTAACTTTGAAATTTCTATTTCTCTTCTACTTAAAGTTGGAGATTTTCTTTCTTTAACAGAAAAAGGTGTCATATGATATCTAGCTCTTACAATACCTTCTTGAAGAGATGCTTCATGTTTAGGATGATATTCACGAGGACCAAATACTGCTGCTAAGACTTTTGTATTTCCCATTTCAAAATAAGCAGAACCATCTGCATTTTTTAAAATTCCTATTTCAGCTTTTAATGGTCTAATTTCATTATTTGCCCTACCGTCTTTTCTTTTAAATTCAGACATTTTTACTTCCCTCTAAAAACATTTTTATTCTATCTGTTAATCCTGAGGTGTGCGATTCAAGTTCAATTTTTTCTATTATTTTTTTAAGTATTTCTATTTTATTATAATCATCAGTAAAAGCTATAATTCTGCCATTTCTTCCTACAACAATTTTTATTCCTAACTTTTCTCTTATCATATTAATCATAGAACTTTTTTTACCTATTAATCTAGGTATTTTAGCTGGACTCATAGTTAAAAGACACCCGCTGGTTACTTTTCCTAAACCTTTTTTATCCGTTAGAGAAAGAATTGGAGGAGAATTCCTATCAAAGCTTACAATTGTCGCATATATAACATCGCCAACCGATAAATAATTTGCTAAATTTAATTCAAACTTTTTTTTCTTTTTTCTTTTTTCCTTTACTGCATTAGCAAAGGGCAAAGTCGCGTATACAAAGGAATTAATATCTACTAACCATGAAAATAAATGTGTTCTAACAACTATTCCTATTACATTATCACCTTCCTTAGGATAATATTTTCCTTTAAGTGGAATAATGTTAACTATTTCTCCATCTTTCACAGAATCTTTTTCAAACAATCCTAATAGCCCTGCATATATTGAAGAATCTTCCTTAAAGGTATACAACCCAGGCTTTAAATTTTCGCCTATAGCTAATAAAGAACCAGGTAAAACTATTTCCCTTTTCATACAATTTTAATGTTTTTAATTACAGCTTTTCGATTTGAAACCTCATTAATTTTCTGAATAAAGGTTTCTTGTATTCCTGCAGGTATTTCTACTTCACCTTCCCATGAACCATCGTTTTTCCAATTTGAATTAAGAACCGTACTCATTTTAGTTATAACCTGATTATAAGTTTTACTAGCATATTCTACAGGAATTTGTATTTGTATAATAGCCTTAGCTATTTTTATTGGAATAACTTTTTTAATTTCTTTGATTATTTCAGTTGCTTGTTCTTCAGCACTTGCAAAAGGATCTATTTTAACCTTTAATTCTTTCAATATATTTTCTACTCTTGAAGGAGGTAAAGGAGCATTTGTTCTTGTATCTATACAATTCTTAGTTATTATACTAATTATTTTCTTCCTGTTTTCTTCTATTAGCTTATTTCTTCTCTCAGCAGTAATAGGCAAATCTCCCTTTTTAATTATTATATCAGCTATTTTCATAATATCTGTTGTTCCAAAAACTTTTTGCAGGGAAGCTGTCGTAGCTCTTTCTCCTTTATTTGCATCTTTATAAACAGTATCAGAAATAAGAACATTTTCCAAACTTGTCCTTTTACCTAATCTATATTCCCAGGCAAGCTCCGAATCTACAATTATCTCAAATTTTTCTCCTTTAGAAACATATTTTGCTACAACGTTTACCACATTAAACACCCATTTATAAAAATATTAAGGTTTTTTATGTTTATAATGTTTTAAAATATTTTTCTATTTCTTCTTGAGATAATTTCCTAAACTTTTTAGTTTTTACTTCAACTATGCCTAACTCTACTTGCTCAGGTGTAATTTCTTTTTCTGAAATTTTTTTCAAAACTTTTATAGCCAATCGTATTCCTTCTTCTAATTTTAATTCTTTACCTGCAAGCTCTTTTTCAAGAATTTCTAAGGCAGCTTGTGCACCCATTCCTACTGCATGAGCTTTATATCCAGCATATGAACCACCAGGTTCAGTACCATATAAATAAGCCTTCTCACCATCTACTCCTAAGAAAATAAAAGATACACCGAAGGGTCTTGCACCAGCATATAAAGTATAGCTTTGTTTTATATCACAAATCCTTTTAACAAGTGTTTCTACAGGGATATCTTCATCATATAATAATCTATGAATCTGACAAGTTGTTCTTGCTGCATCCATTAAAACTCTTGCATCAGGACCCAGTCCTGCATAAGCTGCTCCTATATGATCATCTATTTTTATGATTTTTTCTAAAGTTTTTTCATCTATTAAAGCAGAAAATTTCCTTCTTTCAGCAATCAAAACTCCTCCGTCTACACAAACTATACCAATTGCAGTTAATCCTCGCTTTACAGCCTCCTGCGCATATTCTACCTGATATAATCTACCGTCTGGAGAGAAAATTGTTATTGCTCTATCATAACCCATACTTGGTGGTGAGAACATTTTTATCTTAACATTATTTATTATAATTCTTATATTTATTTATGAAATATCTTGAGATACGAATTGAGACTTTCTCTCATGTTACAGAAGATTTAAATAAAGTAATTCAAGCTATGAATAGTTTGATAGGATTTGAAATAAAAAATTATCAATTCAAAAAACTTTATGGTCATTGGGGCAATGCGATAATTCATGTTTTTACAGAAATTTATGAAAAAGAAGCAAACAATTTTTTAATTAGATTAGCTAACATATTAAGCGAAGAAGATAAAAAATACTTAAGTTATAATATTGATTTGCATTTGGATGAAAGGTATAAATTACATTTAAGATTTGATAAACAAAAAGCATTTAAAAATGTTTTTAAAATTAGTAGGGGTGATGATGTAATTAAAGTTACCATTTCTATACCGCAACTTAGTAAAACTGCTATCTTAGATTTTTATAAAAAAATTGGTCTTATATTCTAACTTTCTCTCCGCCCTGAAAAAGCCAGAGTTACCTTTTCAAAACATTTTATCGTTCCCACAACCGATTCGAAGCTATATATCGTTTGGTGAACAGTAAGGTGGCACAGAGAATCAATCTATATATTAGATATCGATTTTAAGATTACCAAGGAATCCTATTAAAAAATAATAAAGTATGTTGTATGCTTCTCCCTCAGTTTCATTAAACCTTCATTCGAGTTGGGGAGAAGCGTTGTTGCCATGCTTAAGAAAGATTTCTTTTAAAATATTTAAATTTTTGCATCTCCATAAGTTGTGAGTTTTTATATTATGAAAAATCATATAAAGATAAATGAACAAATATTGTGATTTATTTATTAAAGCCAATAATGAAAAAGAGTTTAGGAAAATAATAAATATTATAAAAAAGTTTGGTTATGAATATATAGGTTTTGAAAAAGATGAAAATAAAAAGAAAATTTGCGATGAATTAAATATAAAATATATTGTTCGTAGTCAAGAATATAAAATAAAAGAGAAAAATGTTCTGAAATTTATTTATTTTACTAATAAACATGAAGTAATAAATATTATAAAAAGATATAAAATAAATTTATTAACAATTAATAGTAATAATATTTTAAATATTGATGAAAAATTAATAAATTTTATTTCTCAAAGAAAAGTTTATTTAGAGATATTATATTCTGATTATCTTAATATAAATATTATAAACGAGAAAAAACTGATAAAAAAATTGAGTGAAATAATTAAATATTGTATAAGAAAAGAAAAGCCAATAATAATTTCTTCAGGTGCTGAGAATAGTAAACAAATTAAAGCTCCTAAAGATGTATTAGGCTTTTTTAGTTGCTTAAATCTAGAGAAATATATAAATAAAAATTTAATAACACTACCTGAAATTTTTCTAAATTTATAAAACATCCTTTAATTTATTTCAATTTAATTGAGTTTTATTGCCATGGGATGATCATTCGGGAGCTATGTCAAAATTTTATTATCGGACGCGGAAAAATTTATAAGCCTAGAATCGGATTAAAAATTAAATAAAAAGTCCCGCGTGGATATCCGAAAACAAAGCCAAAATCCACGCGGACGGTATCCCATGAAAGGAATTGAAAGAAATTTATAAAATGAGAGTTAAACGTAGATATATATTAATAGAATTTTTAGAAAA
>JAVVGP010000034.1:0-8361 GCA_032249055.1 Thermoproteota archaeon
GTAATTTTTGATCATTTTTTATTGCTAATATTCCTAGAGAAGGACCTCCGAAAAAAGGATTTATAGCTAAATGCTGTGCTTCTCCTACAGCTATATCTGCTCCATACGAAGCTGGTTCTTTTATAATGCCTAAAGATACTGGTTCTATTCCAGCAATTAACAATGAATCTTCTTTATGTATTATTTCTGAGATTTTTAATACATTTGTATCTATAATTCCAAAATAATTGGGATTTTCAACATATACAGCAGCAGAATTTTTAATGTTTAATTCAATATCAGCAATATCTATTTTCCCTTCATTAAAATTGTATTCATAAATTTCTATTCCATGAGGTCTAAGATAAGTATAAACAACTTCTTTCCTTTTTTTACGCATAAAGTGAGGAATTAAAACCTTTTTTTTACCAGTATATTTTATAGCCATAAGTAAAGCTTCAGCCAATGCTGTAGAATGATCATACATTGAAGCATTTGCTATATCCAATCCTGTCAATTCACAAATTAAACTTTGAAATTCAAATAATATTTGCAAATTTCCTTGAGAAGCTTCTGCTTGGTAAGGAGTATATGAAGTTAAAAGTTCAGATGATAACGAAACATAATCTACAGCTGCAGGAATATAACTAAAATAAGGATATTCAGGAGAGAAACAATATTTTATGTCAACGATCCTATTTTTGCTTAATTCTTCCAATATAAAATTTAAAGCTCCTAATTCTCCCATTGCTGAAGGAATATTTAATCTGCGATTAAGTTTTATTTTTTCAGGAACAGGGTCAACAAGCTCTTGCCTTTGCATAATATAAGAACATTTTCCAACTAATAAATATTTATTAATGAAAAAATAACGTTAATATTCATATGAGACCAAAAAAGCTGAGTATAACAATAATTTTGATCCTTTCTTTATTTATCTTAATCAATCTGTATAATGTAAATGCCAGTAGCGATATATTTTTAGATGTTAAACGAGAAATAATAGTAAACCCAGCTCACTTGATAGTTAAAGATGAAATAACTGTATTAAATAAAACAGACCGAATTCCAGTTTATCTTTCTGAATATGAATATGTTAGTTTATACACTATTTGGGTAAAGCCTCAAAAACCAATTCAATGGGGCTTACTCCATGAAAGAAAATTTGGTTTTTATATAATAGGAAATTTTGAAGCGAAAAGCAATATTACATTATATAGAATATATGATGACAAAATATTTTTAGAAGAAAACAATACCCTTAAAATACAAATTCCAGCATATTTTTTAACCGAATATAATATTTTAAATGGTTCAACTAAAGTATTTTCCCCATTAAAGGTTTCTTCTGTTGATGTTAAATCTCCAGAAGGAGCTAACATAACACGATTAGCTGATCAAACTTTTTCAATAACTTATAGCTTTAAAAATATAAATGGAAGAGAACAATTAGCAAATACAACAGATTTAATTTTCTCCTTTAAGCTAAGAGATCCTACAGCAGTACCTTGGATAAAAATAGAAAAAATGGTTAGAAAATTATTCATTGAAGGAGCTAAGTTGCGAATAGAAGATGAAGTAATATTAAAGTATGCAGGTAGGGGAGAAAAAATTGAAAAATGGATACCTAATATTTTACCAAAAGCTAAACTTTTATCTGCTAGGGATCAATTAGGAGATTTAGAAATAGATCATTCGAAAGAAGAAATTAAATTAAGAAATCCGTTACTACCTATTTTCCAGATGGGAACTTTAAAAGCAACATTATTTATTACTAGTGAAATTAACCTGAATGATTTAGGTTATTACGATTCTAACAGTGGTAATTTTAATTTCAAAATAGACGTTCTTGAAGCCAATCCGTTTTTAATAGATTATTTTGAGTTAATAATTACAAATAATTTTATATCAAGTTTAACTTTAGATCCTCAACCAGATGAAATAATGCAAAAAGATAATTTCATTCAATATAAATATGTAAGAACCAGAGTATTTTCGGAAATAAGTTTGACAATTAAACTTGAAGGAAAACAAGAAGTTTATCTTTCTAGCTTAACATTATTTGTACAAATTTTAGTTATTGTATTTTTAATATCAGTAGCTTCATTAATTTACTTTAGATATTTCTATTTAGGTAAGCCTTTAACTTTTGAAAGAAAAATTCCTTTACTTGAAGATTATTTAACTGCAATAGAGAGCATTTTGCTGGATTATGAAGAAATTGATAAACTAGGAAACAATCTTAAGAAAGGTTTAATAAACAAACAAGAATTTAATCTAAGAATGAATAACTTGAAAAAGGATATAATTAGCAAAGAGAGAGAAGTTAGAAATTTATCAAAGATAATAAAGCAAAAACACCCAGAAATTGTTAAAAGTATAAACGAAATAGAAAATTACTATAATGCATTGATTAAAGAAATAAAAGCATTACAAGAAGAAAATAAATTATTCGAATTAAGAAAAATACCAGCTGATAAATTCAAAAAGATTCGTGAAGAAAGGAATAAAGCTATTAAAAATTATAAAGGAAAAATTGATTCGTTAATTGCAGAATTAAGAGAAAAATACAAATAAAGTAATTTTTTAAGGCTAATTAATGAATGAAAATTCAAGCTGGAAAAATATAAAAATTATTTGTCCAAAATACTCTTTTAGCAATATAAAATTCCTTTAAAATAAACTAAAAGTTATTAAATAGCGCCGCCAGGATTCGAACCTGGGTCTCAGGGTCCAAAGCCCTGCATGCTTGGCCAGCTACACCACGGCGCTAACTATTAATTAAAATACATTTACCTTTTTTTAAATTTTTCCACAAATTTGATTAGCCTTAGAGATCGTAAATTAAATATTTATTATATAAATAAGCTAATGTTATTTGATGTTTGTTACACCGCTTAAACAAGTTCATATCGAATTAGGAGCAAATATGGGAGAATTTGCAGGATGGGAAGTGGCAATGAATTATTCTAGTAATATAGAAGAGCATTTAGCTGTAAGAAATGCAATAGGCTTATTTGATGTTTCTCACATGGGAAGAATCATTATTAAAGGTAAAGATACAGCTGAATTCTTAGATTATGTTACAACAAAAAATGTTTTAAAATTATCACCAGGAAAGATATCTATACCTACAGCTATGCTTAATTATAAAGCTGGATTTATTGATGATATATCTTTACTCATGCTTGATGATAAGGAATACTTAATTGTATGCAATGCCATAAATCGAGAAAAAAATATTAATTGGTTAAATAAAATAGCTAAAGAAAAAAATTATTCGATAGAAATTTTAGATATAACTTTTAAAACATGCATGCTTGCCATTCAAGGAAGAAAAATTAAAGATTACGAGGAAAAAGAATTAAATTTAAACATTGAACAAAACAGCTTTTTAAGAAATATAAAAGTTGTTGATTGTAAAGTAGAAATTATAAGTAAAACCGGTTGGACAGGAGAAAGTGGTTATGAGTTAATTTTAGAAATTGAGGAAGGGAAAAAATTATGGAAGAAATTAATTGAGAAGGGAATAAAACCCTGTGGTATAATTACCAGGGATTCGCTAAGACTTGAAGCAGGATTTTTGTTATATGGTAATGAAATAAACGAAGATATTAATCCCTTAGAAGCAAGATATTGGATATTTAGCTTAAATAAAGGAGATTATATAGGAAGAAAAGAGTTGGAAAATTTGTTAGAAAAAGGAGTTGAAAAAATAAGAGTTGGATTAATAATGAAAGATAAAGGACCTTTGCCAAGAAAAGGCAACGAAATATATTCTGGTAATAAAAAAATAGGATATATTACAAGCGGTGGATATTCTCCTATTTTAGATAGAGGAATAGCTATGGGTTATATACATTCAGGATTCTTTTTCTTGGGAGGAAGTGTTAAAATAAAAATAAGAGATAAAATGTACGAGGCAAAAATAGTCGAGCCTCCATTTTTCAAAAAATAATGTTTCTAGAGGGAGGTGCGGTAGAAGATAAAAATAAAAATATCTTTTATATAATTTTTTATAATGAAAAAAATGATGAAATTTATGTAAAACCTAAATATATATTTAAAAATAATAAATATTATAAGATCACAGAAAATAAAAATTTAAATTTATTACAAAAATATTTTAATTATAACATTTATAATTATTCAAATTATTTAAAAAAATATACATATATCTTTCATATAGAAAATATTAACAAATACTTTAATCCTATTGCAAGGCTTTTGCAAATTTTAGAAAATCCCTTAAATGTTCATGAAAAAGCTGCTAAAGAAATTGTATTAAATATAGTTAAAGAAAGTGGTGAAAAAGTTCAGAATTTTGGAATTTCAGGATCTCTTTTATTGAATTTACAAAATGAAAAGTCAGATATAGATATTTTTTATTACGGAAGCAACTACGAACAAATCTATGAAACATTGAACAAGTTATTTAAAAAAAGAAAATTTTTACCTATAAGAGGCAATTTGCTAAGAAACCTATATACTGAAAGAGGATTTAGAAATGTTATAAACTATGAGATTTTTAAGAAAATTGAAGAATTAAAAAGAACAGAAGGAATATATGCTAAAAAGTTCTTATTTTCAATAAAATTAGTAAAAAGAAGATATTTTGAAATAATTGAAAGAAAAGATACAATTAAAGATGAAATAAAAACGATCGATGCTAAAGAAGCTTACTTATGGCCTGCTAGATACATCGTTAAATCTTTGATAAATAACGAGACATACTCTATAATTACATACAGACAACGTTATGCAGAAATTCTTAAGGAAGACGATATAGCTAAAATAAAAGGTGAAGTTGAAATAACTAATGAAGGAAAAATTGTAAACGTTGATGAAAAAGGCTATATTATACCTTTATGACTTTCTCTAATCTTTAAAAAAGTCAAGGATTACCTTTTAAAATTAAAATTAAGTGGATCCGCTTAAAGGAAAATACTTTCGGTCTTTTATTAAAAATATAAATTTTTTTAACTAATCACCTGAACAAGTTATTCAAAATATGCTGGTCTAAATTTTATTCCATAATAAATTAAACCTTTATCATCTTCCTCAAACATTTTTCTAAATACTGCTTCAACTCTTAATCCTTCACGTAATTCTTCATAGTCTACATCTGTTAATTGTGCAAAAATCATCGTACCGTCATCCAGCTTTATTAATCCTACAGCATAAGGTGAATAATCAGCAAACTCTTTAGGAGGTTGAGTAATCCAAGTATAAGTTATTAGAGTACCTTTTCTAGGAAGCTCAACATCTTCTAATTCATTATTACCACAATTTAAGCATATCAACCTAGGCGGATAATATTTTTTGTCACATTTTTTACAGTACTTAGCAATTAGTCTATATCTATATTTCTTTTCCCTCCAATATGAAGGGGCACTCATGTTTATGGCCTCTTTAACAATATAAGAATTGACTGATCTCCAATATTATTCATTGAATGTATTAATCCTATATTAGCATTGGGAACTTGATTATATGCTTTATCTCTTAATTGCAAAACACTCTCGCATACTTGATAAAGTGTAGTAGCTCCTAAAGGATGTCCTCTTGCTTTTAATCCTCCATGGGTATTTAAAGGAAGTTCACCATCTTTTTCATGCTGTCCTTCGAGCAATAATTTATATCCTTCACCCTTATTTAAAAATCCCAAACTTTCCAATATTATAGGTGAGGCAATAGTATAGGGATCATAAATTTCAAGAAAATCTATATCTTTTAATTCTATTTTGGTATGTTTCCTAATTTTATAAAATGCATCTCTCAAAGAAGAAAATAATAACATATCTTCCCGATATAAAATGTTTACATCCGTAGTAGCGCTTATCATTTCTAATTTAACACTATAATCTTTGTTTTCAACTTGATCTTTGCTAGATAACATAACACTAGCAGCACCATCAGATATAGGATAACTTTCAAATACTCTTATGGGATCAACAAGAATAGGAGAGGTTAATATTCTTTCAACAGGTAAATAAAATCTATACTGTGCATGTTCTGCAGCAATAGCCATTTTATGATCATGTGATGCAAATTGTGCTATGTTTTCTTGTTTTGCATTATACCTCTTTAAATATAGTTTATATAAAATTGCAAATATTGAGGCAGGAGTTATTCCATTATAAGCAAAATATTCATAATCTAGGAAAGAAGAAGCATACGATGTAAATTGATAAGGTAAAGCATCTGAAAGCTTCTCTACACCCACAACTAAAACATTTTTAAACATTCCTGAAGCTATAGCCATGTAACCTACCATTAATGCTGATGCACCAGAAGCTTCTCCTGTTTCAATTCTTAAATTAGGTATTTTATTCAACGATAAATTCTCGGCTATTAAATTACTTAAAGATTCCTGATGTTGTATAAAGCTACCCAATGAATTAGATACAATTATTAAGTCAGGTTTTTTATAATTACATTCTTTTAAACAATTTTGAATAGCTTCGTATGCAAGAACTTTTAAAGATTTATTCCAATGTTCTGCTACTTTAACAAATCCTATACTAGTTATATAAACTTCGCTCATTTTTATTTAATATATTTATTTCTATGTTTTGCATAAATAGCATAATCAACATATTTTCTTTTTCCAATGTAATCCATTATTAATGGAGCTAAATTTCTTTTCGATTCAATTCCATCTCCTACAACAAAAGAAAAAGCGTCACTACCAGCTCCTGAACCATAAGAAGCTAACAGTATTCTATCTCCTGGTTTAGCTATATCTAACACTGCTGCAAAACCTAACAAAGATGATGCTGCATATGTGTTTCCTATAACAGGTACCAAAAGACCTGGTTTATATTGCTCTGGTTTAAATCCTAATGCAGCAGCAACTTCTTGAGGAAATTTAGAGTTTGGCTGGTGGAATACTGCATATTTAAAATCTGATGGTTTAAGACCCAATTCTTTCATAAGAGCAGAAACTGCTTCTTTTATATGATAAAAATATGCAGGTTCTCCTGTAAATCTGTAATAATGCATAGGATATATTTGTCCTTCTCTTCTCCAAAAATCAGGTGTATCTGTTACATATGAAAAGCTTCCTTCAAGAATCGCTATATCTTGGAATTCTTTAGATTTAGCTAATATGAAGGCAGCTGCACCTGCTCCAGCTGTATATTCAAGCTCATCACCAGGTCTTCCTCGAGCTATATCTGCTCCTATAGCTAAAGCAGCTTTTACCATTCCTGAAGAAACCAAGCCTATACATGTTTGCATTGCTTCTGTTCCTGCTTTACATGCAAATTCATAATCTGATGCAAGAACATTAGGTACTATGCCTAATGCTTCAGCTACCACAGTTGAAGTTGGTTTAACAGTATAAATTTTTGATTCTGTACCAACATAAACTGCTCCAATAACAGAAGGAGAAATATTTGCTCTTTTTAATGCATTATATGCAGCTTCAACAGACATCGTAGCAGTATCTTCATCATAAGCAGCAACAGATTTTTCTTCTAAAGGTAAAACTTTTTCACTTTTTCCCCATATTCTAGCTATTTCTTTAGCTTTAATTCTTCTAATAGGAATATATCCTCCATAACCTATTATTGAAACTTCATATAGAGGTTTCATTTGTAGTATTAATGGTTTAATGGTTTAAAAAGCTTTCTTCGTTAATTACTTAACTTTATAACTGAAATTACACTATCTAATCATAAAAGTTTTCAGCTAAATTTAAAAAAGAAATAAGGAAGAAGGAAATTTATAAAAATTAAGAAAAAAATAGAAAGAAACAAGAAAAATAGAAAAATAAAATCTAATTTGTTAAATTTAATATCATAAAATGAGGTAGGTCTTTTTACAGCACCAAAGCATCTTGATTCCATAGCTTCTGCTACATTCATAGCTCGATTAATAGAAATTACGAGAAGTGGAATAAAAACAGGTATATAATTCCCAATTCTTTTTATTAAATTACCCTTTTGTGTTTCTAAACCTCTTGATCTTTGTGCATCTATAATATTGATAGCATCCCGCATAAGCGTAGGAATGAACCTTATAGATAATGAAAGGGAAAAAACTAAAGAAAAAGGAAATCTTAATTTATATAGCATAAGAACTATTTCATCAGGAGAGGTAGTTAAAGAAAAAACTAGAAAAGAAAAAACTATTATTAGCAATCTAAAGACCATAGCTAATGATAAATAAAGATTGAAAGTAAAAATGTAATTAAACAAAAATACAAGAAATGCAAATAAAGAAATGAATTTTAAAACTGATAGTATTTCTTTGTGTAATCTAGCTAAGAATAAGGGAATCATTGTAATTGTAAATAAGAAAAATAAATATGTTAAAGAGGAGCTAAGCAATGCTAAGATTAGCATTGCTACTGAAAAAATTAATTTCGTTCTCGGG
>JAVVGP010000035.1:0-8313 GCA_032249055.1 Thermoproteota archaeon
CAAACTCAAGGAAGCATTAAAAGTAGATCAAATTTTATCATTTAAGAAAAT
This sequence comes from Thermoproteota archaeon, assembly GCA_032249055.1. GTDB lineage: Archaea > Thermoproteota > Thermoprotei > Gearchaeales > Gearchaeaceae > SCGC-AAA471-B05. Next base: position 52 of record JAVVGP010000035.1, read on the forward strand.
CTTAAACGAGTTAAAAGGAAAAGTTGACGACGTTGTAAATAAGTATAAAGAATTTGCAGACCAGCTCTTTAATGCTTTGAAATAAAAATAAAGAAAGAAGTTTTGAAATAAATAAAATAAATTACTTTTTTTGTTTTGGAGAATTTGGTAAGGTATCTTTAACTTTAAATTTAATTGAAACAAGTGCATCAGGTTTGATGTATACTTAACTTCAACATCTGCTTTCTTAGATTTTAATATGGCTTATTATTAGAATAATAACAGTAGTTGCTGCTTTAACATGCTTTTTAATGAAGAAAGGGAAAGATATTTCACAACCTACTTCTTCACAAACATAGCGATTTAAAAATTTAATTTTATTTCTCAATGAAAATTTTCATTGAGAAATAAAATTAAATTTAAATAAAAAATATCTTTATTTAGCTTCTTCCATTACTTTCTTCTTTACTTCTACAAATTGCTCGGCTTCTGTTGATTCTTTCATTGCAATAGTAGAAGCTGTTCCTCCAGATGCAATTGTTAATACAAGGTCGAAATATTCTGCTCCAACCTCTCTTTGATGTTTTACTGCTGTATAACCTTCTGATTGAGCTAGAAACTCTAATTCTTGCAGTTTTACATATGCTGAAATTCCCTCAGTTTTAAATGTTTTTGCAAACTTGAATGTATAATAGTTAATTAAGTGCCAACCTGCTAGGGTTATGAACTGAAACTTATACCCCATTTCTCCTAACTTATCCATGAAGCTTTTAATCTTTGTCTCATCCATAAATTTCTTCCAGTTAAACGAAGCGGATAAATTATATGCTAATAGCTTTCCTGGATAGTGAGCATGAATAGCTTCTGCAAACTGTCTTGCCTCTTCAAGATCTGGTTTAGAAGTCTCAAACCATAACAGATCTGCATACGGTGCGTAAGCCAGAGATCTGGTAATCGCGTATTCGATACCTCCTTTAATTTCATAATAACCTTCCGGAGTTCTTCTACCTGTTATGAACTGCGAGTCCCTTTCATCAATATCACTGGATATGTATTTTGCATTTAAAGAGTCTGTCCTTGCTATTAATATTGTTGGTACGCCTAATACATCAGAAGCTAATCTTGCTGCGTTTAATATTCTTATAAAGTTACTTATTGGAATTAGAACTTTACCTCCCATATGTCCACATTTTTTCTCCATAGCTAATTGATCTTCAAAATGTATACCTGCTGCACCTGCCTCTATTAAAGCTTTTGTTAATTCGAAAGCATGGATAGGACCTCCAAATGCTGCTTCAGCATCCGCAACAATAGGTAATAAATAGTCAACATCATGATTTCCTTCGCTCCAAGATATTTGGTCTGCTCTCAATAATGCATTGTTTAGCCTCCTTACTAAGTTAGGAACACTATTGGAAGGATATAAACTTAGATCAGGATAAGTTTGATTAGCTAAATTGTTATCTGCAGCTACTTGCCAACCGCTCACATAAATAGCTTTAATTCCTGCTTTAGCCATTTCTACTGCTTGTGAACCTGTTAATGTTCCAAATGTTGCCACATAAGGTTCAGTATTTAGCAGTTTCCAAAGTTTATGTGCAACTAATTTAGCTATAGTATATTCGATTCTAATTGATCCTCTTAACCTCACAACATCCAGAGCTGTGTAATTCCTTTTTATACCCTTCCATCTAGGATCTTCTAGCCATTCTCGTTCCAATCTAATTGCTTCTTCCTTCCATATTTCTCTAATATCCATTCTAAGTACTTATATTACAACTATTTAAGAGTATATATAAACTTTTACTTTTATTTGCAATTGCATTTAAGAATACACAATAGTTATTTATCTTTATGCTTTAATTAGCTAAAGTTTAAATTATGCCTTATTATCTCTATACAACTAAAAAGCATATATAATAAAATAGAACACTTTTATTATACATCATAGAATTGGAAACAATCAAAGTTCATTTAATGCTTTAATTTGCGTTATTTATCTTAAAAAAACTTAATTTTAGCGAGTATTTTAAAATATATCAATTTTCGCAATGCTATGCTTTCATAAAAATTTTGAGCTGATTTAAAAATATAGAATATTAAGAGATTAACATTAGAACCACAAAAATAATTTAAATTCCACTAAAAATGGCTAAGATTACGTTTCACTGTAATAATTATCGTAAATATAATCATATATCTCTATTACAGACTTGTCAAGTTCGCCTCTTCTCACTTTATCTTCGACCATTCCTCTAAAAGAGAATATGCTATCCATAATTTTTAATCTCCTTTCCGGATCTAATGGAGAAAGAACGAAAAGTATTCTGCCGCAATGCGTTATATATTTAGGATATAACAATTGTTTCATCAATATTTCCATAATTACTGGAGCCCACATTCTGTCAAATCTTGGAGCTGAATTAATAAGCTCTTCCTCTATTTTTGTTGGACTGGCATTAAGTAATTTAGCTATTTTTTGGGCTGCCTCTTTAGCAGTTATATTTCTGAATGGACCAGAGTTATAAGCATTGGATACGATATTATATACTTCTTTCATGACCGAATCATCGTTTGTTTTTCCGAATAAATCTACTATTCTCTTGGTTACCCTAGTATCTTGCTCTCTATAAAACTCATATGCCCAATCGAAGTGTAACTTCCACAATTTTTCAAAGAAATCTTTTACCTTTGTACCTTTTGTAACTTTCAATTTTTCCTCAGCAGGTATTACACCATCCTTAGTTATTTTAGGACCTTTAATATATCCATCCTTGGTTACACTAGCATCATTATTTATTAGACTCCAAAGCCAAGAAGTAAATATCCTATATGTGGCTAAATCATTCATGAACCTCTGTTTCACTTCATAATCATCAATTGCAGCTGCTAAGTTACCGTTAAGTAGTTGAAAGCCGTAGTTTGCTGCCATATAAAATGCATGCTGAACATGCTCAGGCGTAATATCTCCTTCTGGAACATCATATAATGCATGCCATAGATCCTTTCCTCCCCATAATTCTTTGTTAAAGAGTAATTTTTCTGGTGTATCAATCATATCCTTAGTTATTACCCAAGGAGTAATTTTACCTTCCTCATTTATTAGACCAAGTTTTTGGAAGAGAATCATTTCCTCTTTTGTTAATCCGCTTTCTACAGTAGGCAGCTTTGTTCCTTCCACATCAATGTATTCTACTGGTGCAATTATCATCTTTTGTAGCTCCTCTAAACTTGCCCTTAACGGTTTATTTCCTGCAACTACGTAAGCTTCTTCTTTAGTTGCAACCCAACTCTGTCTGAACAAGTCATAAAGTTTACCCTTTACTTTTCCGTTAATTATATCCTCAAGAGTAACTTTATCTTTAATTTTTTCTTCTGTAAAAAAGATCAGCCCTATCAATCTTTCTCTTAATTTATCTAGCTTTATTCCTCTTAACGCTTTTGAATTATACCTATATCTTCCAAAAGGATCAGTTTGTGGATAGAGCATTACTGCAGCCATACCACCTACTGGAGCAGCATCTGCTTCACCATTTTTTGCACCAGCTAATAGCATAATAAGTGCATTGTACTTTTGATAAACCATCATGTTTGGTGAAGTCATAGTAATATTTTGGGGATCTGGAAGAACTTTCTCTTGTATCCACATCTCAATTAGACTTCCCAAGTAATCCCATCTACCGTTATTCGATTTGATTAGTCTTTCTCTGAAGATCCATAATATAACTGGTAAAAATCTTCCTGCATTTACTTCTTCATAAAGAAGGGCTAATTTCAATGTACCAATCTTTAATCCAAGCTTTGATTCAATCTTCCTAAGTATCTTCTCTACTATTAGAGCTTCATAAGGTGTCTGTATTTTAGGTAAGTAGAAGTACACGCCAAAACCTGCACTTTTCAGACTCTCGTAGTTGTTCAATGTATAGATTACGGTTGATACAATTATAGCCGGTATGGGTTTGCCATTTAATGTTATGTCGAAATCAAGAACATGTAATCCAGGAATTCTGTGAAAAATAACAGGCCATTTATCTCTAGGTTTATTCACAGTATAGATTTTCCCCTTCTCATAATAAGGACTTGGAGCTTTACCGGAAAGAAAGAGTTTTACATTCTTTCGTGCTTCCCATACATCAGCAATTGTTTTGCCGGAAGCATATGGAACATACCATGCAGGTGATGCATCTTCCTCATCTTCCATAGCTACCACTACATCTGCATTTATTTGATTATACGCTCTACTCAGTGGATACCATGGTCCGGTAATCTCTAATCCTGGATTCTTGAGTGGATGTGCATGTTCAGGTATCGGTACATTTTCGTTTAATCTCCACCTCAGTTCAGATTGTATTCCAAGAAAATTATCTATCATACCTTGAATAATTTCCCTAAAAGTCCTTTTGTTTCCATCAGCATCGATAAACACTTCATCAAATGATGGAAAAGAACCTTTTGAAATTACAGGTTCTTTTGATTCTAGCCACTCTCTCCTTTTACTAATAACTCTCCTTATCTCTTCAGAGAATTCCAGTGCAAGTTCCTCAATGAACTTTTCAACATTAACAATTCTTCCGTTTACTATTTTATCTCCGAAAAGATCACTATATTTTTGATATATTTTTTCAGGGATTTTTAGTCCTCCTGACATTTTCTAGAATTTGAACACTTTAGAAATATTTAAATTTTAACACCCTAAAAAAGAGGCTTTCATTTCTTTGTAACAAATTTCTGGGGCTTAATATAAGTTCAGAAGCAAAAGTGTATTTAATTAAAGCTGAAACATGCAATGTACCAATAATGTTCATTAAAAAACTTGAAATTGATATTTGAATTTAAAATATTAGCTATAAATACAATTTGAATTGCCAATGGAACTATTTTCCAAATTTTCTACCACTTCAAATTCTAAAGTTAACTTTCTTTTCCCATCTTTTACTCCATGCGCAGAAATCTCTTTAACTAACATATATTTACCAGGTTTCGTTCCATTTAAACATAATTCGAAACATTTAACCTGGCCTGGTTGCAATAGGTATGCTATCGCTATAACGGGACCGCATTCAAGCCATTCTGCTCTAATCCAATCTGTCCCATTATAGTAATATACATAATATAATAAACCATATTCTATGCTAGTAGGTCCTTCATTAACTAGACAGTATCTAATAACATCCCATCTCCCATAAACTTTCTTATCAGAAACAAGTTTTACATTTACTTCTTGAATGGGTACTTCGATTAGAGAAGCAGTTAAGTCAACGACTTCTTCCTTGTAATTTATGACTTTAATTACTATTATGTAATATACGTTTGCTTTGTTGCTCAACACATACTTTTGGGAAGAAACTGGAGAGGAGACCTCATATACCTTTTCACAAATCTTTTTATTAGGATCGTGGAAATAGATTTCCATTTTTATTTCCTTAACAGGTTCTAATTGTGGATCGTAATAGTATCCCATTAAGTTGAAACCTACCGTGGAGCCAGGAGGCTTTGTTCCAACATCTATAGCATAGTGTATAACTTTACCTAAATATTTGTTAGTTTGATTTTTTAATGCTTCTCTATAAAACTTCATGAAATCATCTGTTGAGCAATTGCCGTTAATGGGAATATTTGTAACATTAGAACTCATTAAATATAGAGTTGCTGCTATTGAAGTTATAACAATGATTGAGACAACTGCTGCAATAACTATACGATTAGCAAATCCCTTTGAATTAAAACTTCTCTTTGGCATGTACATAAGAAATTAAACAAGTCAGCTTTTATTTCTAATTTTTTTAATTCTTTTAAAATTTTTTTATTGAATGAATTTAAATAAAATGTCAAGTATTAAATGAATTTCAAAAAGTTTAAATTATTGCGGAGGAATCAAATAGAATATATTTTCATTTTCAAAGGAAAAGATTACTTTTATAAAACGTGTAATATACAGAATATTGCTAAAATTATCAATAAAAATTATCGTTAAATATTCCGCTTTTTAAATTGTATGTAATAAATGAGCGGGGATAAAGTTCAATTGTTAAAAAGAAGAGCCCAAAGATTTCTCTACGATGCTAAAAATGACTATAAAGAAGGATTTTACGATTTAAGCGCTTTTCATGTGGAACAAGCATTGCAACTATATATTAAAGCGGTCATCTTTGAATTGTTCGGAAAAGAGTATAGAGGAAATGGTATAAGGGAACTGCTGGGCTACTTGTCCAAGTTACTAAGAGAAAATGAATATGAAAATTTATCTAGAAAAGTAAGTGAGATGATTGCAGAGTTTAGAGAGCAATTAATACATATCGAAGATGCATATATTACTTCAAGATATGAAATCATTGAGTATAATAGCGAAGATATAAAATCTTTAATAGAAACAGCTGAGAAATTAATAGGTTTCTTAGAGGAGGTTGTGAAAAGTGTCAAGCTGGGTTAAGTTCAGATTTTCACATTTAAGAAGATGGAGAGAATATGCTGAGAAGATCGCTAAGGCAACTCGCGATATAGAAACTAATGCAGAAGTTTACGTAGTTGGAGGAGTTGCAGAAGATAGAATAACTGTTTTAAGTGACATTGACATTCTTATAGTAATAAAAAGAAATATTGAAGGAAAAGAAAAGAGGGAACTTAAGAAAAATATTTTGATAAGAGCCATGGATTTCTATGATTTACCTTTCGATGCGCCAGTAGAGCTTCATGTTGAAGATGAAAGAGGTTCTAAGAGATATTTTGAATTATCAAGAAAGATAATAAAAAGAATCTGAATGATACCATCCATTTCTTTTAATACTAACCATGATTAGACTAATTGCTATTATACTAAAACTTAGATTAACTTTAGTAAAAGCTTTAAAGAAGTCAAGCTAATTAACTTTATTATTTTCTAAAGCTAAGCTTAAAAAGTTTGCGAAATCAATTACATTTTTGCTTTTATATAGGTTCGAAAAACAAATAGGACAAGAAGTAATTATGTAGCTTGCTTTTGTTTCTTCAAGTTCTTTGAACCTTCTTTCAGCAATATTCTCTGAGATTTCTCTATAGAATAATGGTGCTGGGCCTCCGCAACAAAGAGTATTTCTTCCACTATGAGAAGGCAAAGTTACTTTTGATATATTTCTCAGTAGGTTAACATGTTTTGTATAATTCAATCTTCTTACAAAATAGCAAGGTTCATGGTATGTGACTTCCTTTTCTATTCTTTTGAATTTCGTAGTATCTAATAAATCGAGATAATAAATTACTTCAAAGTTGAAATTGCTAACATATTTAGGATAATGTACTTTCAAAATCTCGAATGTATGAGGATCAACAACTATGATTCTTTCAATACCCTTTTCATTGAAATAATTGGTTACTTCTTTTGCATATTCAGCAAATTCTTCTTCATAACCTGATTCAAGCAAAAGAGTTCCAGGATATGGTTCATCATGTTCATATTTAAAATCTATGGAATTAATTTTTAGCAACTTTACAATGTTTTTCAAAGCATTTTCCATTTCATTCTTAATTTCTTTATTATAAAAGTACTTGGAGATTTTGATCAAAGAAGGTATTCTATTAACTAAGCTAAATGATATGCTTAAAATCTTCTTTCTCTTCAAAATTGCCTCTTCAATTCCTTTGCTATAAGACATTAATTGATACATGTGACCTGTGTAAAGCAAGTTTTTGCTATTTTTATCAAAGGATATTCCTTTAGCCCATTCTGAGCACTCCTTTGTCAATCCTAAAGGATTCTTATATTTCATTATGTTTCTTGCAATAAGATTTGCAATTTTATTTTGTTGATTCTTAGCATGCTTTACTATTATTCTTCTTCCAATCTCGCTGATTTTACCTGCATTTATACCAGCAGGACAAACATCTTGACAAGCATAGCAAAGTAAGCAAGAATAATAAGATTCGTTTATTTTTAGTTCGATTTTACCTTTACTTTTTATTTCATTTATTAAGTTATTAGCAAGATTTACTCTTCCCCTTGCACTTATATGACCCTTATATCCTGAAGCTGGTAAAGTAGGACAAACAGAATCACAGAATCCACAATTTATACATTTGCTTGCTTCCTTTTCGATTTCTTCAATTAAATTGTATCTATTTTGAAGTTCTAATGTTTGTGTTATATTTTTTAAGATGTTTCTTACTTGTAATGCGAAGTTAAGCTTCCTTTCATCATCTGTTTCTGATGTTCTAATATTGGTTACAGTTTTCATCAAATTAATCAATCAAACAGTTTACCTCTGTTTAATATATTTTTAGGATCAAAAACCTTCTTAATTTGCTTCATTA
>JAVVGP010000036.1:0-8221 GCA_032249055.1 Thermoproteota archaeon
TCACAGTCAAGCATTTCAGGCAAAATTAAACCTGTTTGATTAATTTCTCCTTTATGTAACATTTCTATAATTATTAAAGGTAAAAGAGAAGTTAAATAAGCAGTTGCAGTTTCATTATATTTTTGATAAGCCTCTTTATGAGATAAATATACATAACCTATGCTTTTAATTCTCTTGCCATCTTTAATACCTTTGACTTCAACTAAAAGCATCTCATGACCTTCTATATTACTAAAATTTACAGGTTTTGGTAAAAGTGATAAGAGAACAGATTTTGGACTTACCATTACACCATCAACTTCTATAGGATCGTCTCTCAATAATCCTAGCTTTAAAATAACTTTTATTGTTTGATAGGTTTCACGTGCCAATGCAAGCTTAAAATCTAAATATTTTATATCTTTTCCTAAATATCTTGGTAAAGTTAAAGTTTCCTCGTGACTAACTAAATATACTTTTAATTTACCTACAGGTGGAGGAAATTCATAATCTTCTTCTAAACTTAAAGGTTGTTTTCTTTTAAAAGTTTTGTTCTCATATATTACAGGTTTTGCTGAAAAGTCAGCTAAAAATACCGATGGTGAATATGTAAAGATTAATTCATATCTTTTTGAATGAACCATCGAACCGTCTCTTATCCTTATTTCATCAACTATATCTAGCTTATGAGCTAAATGTTTAGCTATTATATTAGTTATACCTGGAGCTAAACCATAACACGGAAAAACACTTATTCCAGAATTTCTAAATAAATCTTCATTCTTCAATATTTCTAGTAATGGATAATCACCGAGACCCAAATCTAAATAATTACAACCTGTATCTATACATATTTTAACTATATTTATGGCAGCCAATGAGGGAGGAATTGCTGCAATAGCTAAATCTACTCTAGATAATATTCTAGAAAGTGCCTCAACGTTACTAACGTCCATGTTTTCTAAAGAGAGCTTCTCATTGTTTACTGTAAATCTAATATAATCCAATGCCTTATTGTCTTTATCAGCAACAATTAATTCATCTACGAAATCATAGTCTAATAATTTTTTAGCCAAACTTCTTCCCATAAGACCAGCTCCAAATAAAGCTATACGCATGACAATTATAATATTATGAAAACCTTATTTATATAATTTATGTTAAAAATTATATCTTATTCTTAATTAAATAAAATCTAAAAATTGTTACAAAAATAAAAAATACTGAGAGATATTTTAAGTCTTTTAATATTATAATTCTTTTAAAATTTCGAAAGAATCTTTTTCATCTTCAACATAAGCTTTTATTTCAATTTTTACTTTTGAATTGGCAGATCTTAAGCATTTTATTAAGTTTCTATCAAGATCTGCAGATGCCTTATTGGCTCTTATTGCCAGAGTTCTCTCATCTATATAATCTGATTTCCTTATAACTATGCTATTTCTACTTGTTAAAATTAATTTGCTGGAACCTTCAGCTTCAATAATTTCTTCAAAATTGTTTACATATATCTTGATAATAACTTTAGAACCATCTTTTTTAATTATTTTTTTCAGCTCAGGACTTAAATCTGCACACGCTTTTTCAGATTTGATAGCAATAATACAATTTCCTCTTTTAGTTAAATGATCATCTTTAGTAATTTCTAAGGTAGTTCTATGAGTAGCTTGAATTAATTCATGGCCATAAGCATAAAATTCTTCTTTGATTTCCATAAAATTTAAATAATAAAATTTAGCCATAAATATTGTGAAAAAGGAAGAATTTTACGTATTAAAATGGTCTGAATTTTATAAAGATATTTTTAGGTTATGTAAAAAAATAAAAGAAGATAATTATAAGCCTGATATAATAGTAGCAATCGCAAGAGGTGGATGGGTAGTAGGTAGAATTATTTCAGATCTTTTAGAAGTTAATCAAGTAACAGATTTGCATATCACTTTTTACACTGGGGTTTACTCCACCTTAAAAGAACCTATTATATTAGAAGGAATAGGAAAAGACATAAAAAATAAGAGAATCTTGGTGGTTGATGATGTTAGTGATACAGGTGAATCCTTAATAAAAGCAATTGATTATCTAAGATCATTCAATCCTTTAATAATTAAAACTGCAACAGTTTATATCAAACCTTGGACAAAATTTATCCCAGATTATTACGTAAAAAGTATTGATAAATGGATAATATATCCTTATGAGGTAAAAGAAACAATTGAAAAGCTTAAAAATAAATGGTTAAACGAAAATAAAAGTTTCGAATGGATAGAAAATAAACTTATAGAAATAGGAATTCCTAAATGGCAAGTTAAGGAATTCTTGAAATAAGAACAAGTTCATTTTAATTGAAATTAATTTAAGTTTTTAAGAAGGAATCTTATAAAGCTTTTTACAAAATAATCTTATGAATGGTATCAATAAGAAAGGAACAACTACAGTCATTGGTACATATTTTTTCATTCTTATTTACATTTTGCTTCTAAGTTTTCAATTATACATACAAAATATAGGCATAAGCGAAATGAAAGATTTATGGGAAAAGACAAATGAAAAATTAACGATACTAGGAGTATTTAAGAATAAATATTATCCTGATAAAATAAACGGAAGCGATTATTCAATTGAAAAGATACTATATAAAGATGATAAAGTTCTTTCATTCATTTCTAAAAAAATTGAGGAAATGTATCAAATAGAAGTTTTATTAGAATTTAATGATATTTCATTTTCAACCTTAAAAGAAGAAGTATTTCTTGAAATAAGTTTTTGGTATAATAAGCCTGTTAATCAAAAAATTTTCATTGTTTATAATAATTTTACAATGCTTCTAGATGATTATAATTTTAATTTTAGCAATTTCTTTATAGATAAAATAATTTATATTGATAAGAATATAACATTAAATAATTCGAAAATTTATGTAAAAATATTAAGTGTTGGAAATGAAAAATTTACATTTTACTTAGATAAAATTAATTTAAATATCTTATCTTCAAAAAATGATTTTATAATATATATGATAAATGAAAGTAGCTTAACAATAAATATTGTAGCGATAAAGTTATTTAATAATAATGAAATTGAAGAAATTATTTTAAAACAAGAAATAACTCCATTAAAAATTATGAAAATCTATATTAAAAGTCAAGTAAATGCAGAATGGATAGAAATAAATACTGAAAGAGGAAATAAACTTTATTCAAAGATAAACTAATTTTTTAAAATTAATTTTCAAAAAGGGAATTGTAAGCTTTTTCAAAATCTTCAAACAATTTTTCTTCATTTACATTAGTTAATTTATAATCTTCTACTGATAACTTACCATTAACTATAACATGTTTAGCTTTCATTCCTGAAGAAGAATATACTAAATGAGCAAATATTTGATTCTCGTCTTTTAAGCTTAACGGCATAAATCTAATATTTTTTAAGTCAAATATGGCTAAATCTGCAATATTTCCTTCTTTTATGATACCTGCATTAAGCTCAGGTAAAAATATACTATAACCTCCGTAGGTAGCTAACTTAAATATTTCTCTTGAAGAGATTATTGCAGGATTATTATAGAAATGTTTTTGCAATAATGAGGAAAATTTCATAGTTTCAAAAGGATCAAGACTATTATTACTGGCTGGTCCATCAGTACCCAAACAAACTTTTATTCCATTATCAATTAATTTTTTAACATTGCATATTGAGCCTACGCCTAGCTTTAAATTAGAGATAGGATTATGAACAATAGATGCTTTGAAATTTTTCAACAAACTTATTTCTTCTTCATTTAGCCAAACTGCATGTGCATATATGGTTCTTTCATTGCATAAACCTATTTTACTTAAAAAATTCACTTCTCTTATACCATAGTTTTTAATGCATAATTCTTGTTCTCTATTATCTTCTGCTACATGAATTTGAACTAATGCGTTTAATTCATTGGAAAGATCTGCTATTAGCTTTAACAATTTTTCTGAACATGTATAAGTAGCATGAGGACCCAAGGAAGGTTTTATTAGATCATTCCTTAAATTCTTAAGCTTAAAATAGTAATCCCTTGCCTTTTTATATTGATTCTCAGTTTCACTTTCATTAAAGAAGTCAAAAACTCCTTCACAAAGCACTCCTCTAAAATTCAATTCAATATAACTTTTAGCTACAATATCCATGTTAAAATACATGTCTGCTGCTCCTGTAAAACCAGATTTTAGCATTTCTGCAATAGATAGTTTAGCACCAATGTAATAATGTTCTTCTTTAAATTTTCTTTCAAGAGGCCAAACTTTATTGTTAAGCCATTCATGTAAAGGAAGATCCTCAGCGATACCTCTTAGTAAACTCATAGGTGAATGTGTATGACCATTAAAAAAACCTGGAATAATTAAACAATTAGAACAATCAATAACTATGCCTTTTTTGCTTAAATTATGTCCAATTTCTTCAATAATTTTATTATTGATTAAAATGTCTAAGTTACTTCTAATTTTATTAAATGCATCAAGAATTATTTTACAATTTTTAAGTAGTATTGGTTCCATATTTTAATATATAAGTTTTTTATAAAACTATTAAATTTATTAAGTATGGAGTATAAAGAAGTTATTGAAGTTATTGAACTAGTTAAAAAGCATAATAACTGGAGAAAGAAAGAATGCATAAACCTTATTGCTTCAGAAAATGTAACTTCTCCATTAGTTGATATGGTTTACTTAAGTGATGCTAGTCATAGATATGCTGAAGGTTTGCCATTCAAAAGATTTTACCAAGGAACAAAATATATTGATGAATTAGAGGAAAAAGCTAATAATGTTCTGGGCGAGCTTTTTAACGCAAAATTTGTAGATATTAGGGCTATATCTGGAACAACTGCTAATGGTGCAGCTTTTTATTCATTAGCTAATGCAGGTGATAAAGCTTTAGTTATACCTGTATTTGCAGGTTCTCATGTAAGCCATACAAAGTATGGAATTCTAGGTGCTTTGGGAATAAAAGAAACAGAGATGCCATTTAACGGAGATGAGATGAACATAGATTTAGATGCTACAATAAAGAAAATTAAAGAAGAAAAACCTAAAATTATAATTCTCGGAGGCACAGTAATTTTGTTTGAACAACCTATAAGAGAAATTAAAGAAGTAGCAAACGAAGTAGGAGCTCACGTTATATATGATGCTGCCCATGTTTTAGGATTAATAGCAGGTAAAAGATTCCAAAATCCTGTAGTTGAAGGAGTTGACCTAACAACAAGTTCAACTCATAAAACTTTTCCTGGTCCTCAAGGAGGATTATGCATGAGTAATAATGAAGAAGCGTTTAAAAAGTATAAAAGAGTGATATTTCCAGTATTTGTTTCAAATCATCATTTGCATAGAATTGCAGCTACTATTATTACAGCTTATGAAATGAAGTATTTTGGTGAAGAATACGCTGAAAATATTATTAGAAATGCTAAAGCATTAGCTGAAAGCTTACACGAATATGGATTTAAAGTTTTAGGTGAGAAGAAAGGATTTACTGAAACTCATCAAGTAGTTTTGAATGTTAAAGAATTAGGAGGAGGAGCATATGTTGCTGAATATTTGGAAAAATGTAATATAATTACTAATAAAAATTTAATTCCAGGAGATACCCCTGTGATGGTTAAAAATCCATCAGGTCTAAGATTAGGAGTTCAGGAAATGACAAGATATGGAATGGGAAGAAGTGAAATGCAGTATATTGCTGAATTAATTTACAAAGCATTAATTAAAAAAGTTGATCCTGAAATAATTAAAAAAGAAGTTATAGAATTTAGAAAAAACTTCCAGCAAATAAAATATACATTTGAAATTGATATTAGTAAATTTGCAGAAACGCAAATTCCTGCTTTAATTTGATATAATATATAAAAATTGATTTTTAACTTCTCTAACACCAAACGCTATGTCATAATATTCTATATCCTTAAATATCACTCTTCTAAGCATTCCTTTAACATGTATAAAATCTCCTTCATTTAACGAATCCATATAGAAACTATTATAAATTACTAGCTCTTTTACATTTTCTTTAGGTCCTGCTTTTATTTCAACATTTTTCAAAGAATATCTGAAAGGATAGAAAAAATTTTCAATAATTCCTTCTATCTTAGCATAAACTTCAATTTCACCAATATTTTTAATTTTTATTTCTTCATATTTTTCTTTAATTTCTTCATCCAATTTTACAGGATTTATAGAGAAAAATCTTCCTTTAAATTTACCTTTATACCATTTTCTACCATAAATTATTTTCAAAGTATTTAAATCAGTATTATATATTTTGCTTTCTTGTTCAAGCTCAAACATTAATGGTTTAATTAGCGAAGCTTCTTGCAGTAATATTTCTTTAATTTTTTCTACATTTTTTCTTCCAAAAACAACAATATCTATATCAGAATAAATATTATTTGATAAGCTTATTAATAAAGAGCCGGTGATGCCAAATAAATAAGAAGGCAATGAAGATTTGCTTATTAATATTTCTAAGATTTCTATAAATCTTTTAAATAACTCTTTATTATTTATATCGTAAGAAGCCCAATCATCAGTATAATATTTTCTTTTAATTTTACTAATATGTAACATAGGTAAATAAATATCAAAATTTTTATCGAAAATTAAATATTTATTAATTATATCTGATTTTATAATATCGTTAATACCATATCTTTTTAATACTCTATCATAATAAAAACCATTTTTGAACCAATAAGTTTTATAATCTACTTTTATATATCTAGGTATGCAAATAATATATTCTTTCGGATGAACGTAACCAACTACTTGGAAATATCCTTCATCTGTTTCTAAAAAGTCTTTATCTTTTAATAAAACCCTTTTAATTCTAAGCATTAAGTAGACAAATAATATTTAGAAGTTAAAGGTCCGTAACCTTCTCTAACAAGTTTCTTCTTTTTGACCAACTTTTCACATGCATTAAGAATGTCTTTAGATTTTACACGCATTTTTTCCCCATAACCTATCATCATAACTAATTTACCTATAGTCATTGGGCCATAATTTTTTATATAATTCAAAATTAATTTTTCCATTGGAGTCAAATTATCGTATGCTTCAAGTTCATCAAATATGTTTAAATTTATTTTTTGAATAAAATATTTATCTTGGTATTGGAGATTCAATATTAACTCGCATATTAAAGAAGAAAATTTTGTCAAAAAAGTTGAAGGCAACTTTTCATTTATAATTAAATTAAAATTGGTATCAGAAATTTCCTCCAATTTTGGATAAATAATTTTTAATTCTTTTTCAAATTTAAAATCTAATAATTCTTTTAAAATTATTTTAGTATCATTTATAATTATCTTTTTATCAAACTCTAAAGAAATTTTTTGATTTGGAGTAATATTTCGATTAATTTTTATTTTAAAAAAATTGTAATCAATTATTTCTTCTTTTAAATTATCTGTTTTAGTTAATACATATAATTCTTGTTCATAAATCTTCTTTATTCCTTTGTTATATATATTTAAATACCATTTTATTGAAAAGTTTTCACCATAATAAGTAGGTGGCATATTTTTAGGAATAGGAATTATACATTCACGATTTATAAATTTACTAATATAGTAATAATGAACATATTCCATGTTTTCTTTCCTTCTTTCCAAACATATCAATTCTGAAATATACCATTCATCATTATCTTTTTTTACAGAAAGAGCATCACCAGCATATACTTTTGAAAAATTGGACATTTAAATGTTAAATAAATAAGCCTGTTAATTAATTTTTCATTAATGAAAGAAAGTCAAAGAAAAAAATACATTCAAAAAATTATTGAGCTTATAGATGAGAATGAAGACCAAGGAATAAAGATTTCGTTTTATTCTGATGAATATGTAATGAACGTTATGAATAAATTATATCAAAAATGGAATGAAAATCAGCAAAAAGGTATTCCTTTAGATTATGCAACTGATGAAGAATTATTTAATTTATACAAAAGAGCTATATATTATCAATCTAAACCCGTTCGTTACGGTTATGATATAATGTATAAAGAAAGACCTAAAGAAAAACACAGAATGCCAACTGCATGGGATAGATTTAAAGAAATATTAAGAAGATTATTTATTGGAGGAGGATGAAGCTTTAACTATATCAACAAATTTCTCTGGAATTTGAATTGTTTCTTCATATCTTTTATTACCGCTATATAAGTGACAAGCTACAAAATGATTTGGCTTTATTTCAACTAATTCAGGTTC
>JAVVGP010000037.1:0-8186 GCA_032249055.1 Thermoproteota archaeon
TGGAAAGGCATGGTATAGTACACAATTGAAACAGTACATAAAAGAGGAAATAAATGGAACTATCACAACTATACAGGATGGTACAAAGCAAATTACAAGAGAAACTTATTCTGCGAATCTTAATAATTATAATGTTGCCCAACTTACTACGTCACCAACAACTACTACAACAACATCTCCAACAATAACGTTTGCAACATCTCCAACTTCTCCCACAACTATTCCAACATCACCAACAACATCTCCTACGTCACCCTTTACTTTTTCACCTACAGGTGCTAAAACTACATCCCCAACAACTAGTCCGCCTCCTAGCCCTCCGCCCCAACAATCACCTCCATTAATTACCACAGGCGAGCCTAGCTTTTTCGGCTTACCTATGACCAATTTTATCTTATTAATTGCGGGTATAATAGCTGCGATAGCTATAGTTAGCTTGCTATTTTTAAGAAAGCGTAAAGGTCCTCCTCCGCAGGTAATATATCCAACCCAACCCCCTCCACCTCCGCAACCTCCTTATCAGCCCCAACAACAAGTAACCTATCAACCTCAGCAACCTCCTCCTCAACAGGTAACTTATCCAACTCAGCCACCTCCAAGCATTCCTGCACAACCTCAACCACCGCCGCAACAACAGCAAGCAACCTATCAACCTCCACAGCAAGTTCCAACAACAAAGATATGCCCATATTGTAATTCAATAATACCATTTGAAGCAAAATTCTGCGCTGTTTGTGGAAATCCCCAACCAAGCTAATTTTTATATTTAATTAATTTTTTTATAATTCTAATAATTTATCATAGTATTTAATATGTTGACTTCATATCTATCTTAAAGAACGAGCCTCTAGGTATTTTATAGATATCAAAATTAAAAGATTAAAATTATTTTATAATGTATGGAAGAAGTTTTTAATTATTTAAGAAAAATTTTTAAGCCATATAGTAACTTGCCAATTTTTAATGAGTTACCAAAAGAAGGAATTCCTAAGCAAGAAATTCTTGAATTGTTAAGTAAAATCTTAAATGAAGAAAATTATAAATGGGAAAAAGGCTTTGTATCAGGTGCAGTTTATCATGGAGGAAAAGATCACATTGATTTTTTGAATAATGTTTATGCAATAAGTTCTCAAGTAAATCCCTTGCATCCTGATATCTGGCCAAGTGTTTTGAAAATTGAAAGAGAAATAATAGAAATTGTCTCAAAAATTCTTCATGGTAACGAAGCAGTATCTGGTTCAGTAACTTCAGGTGGAACTGAAAGCATATTATTGGCGATGAAAGCATATAGAGATTGGGCAAGAAAAGTGAAAGGAATCTATGAACCTGAAATAATATTACCTACCTCCGCACATGTAGCTTTCGATAAAGCAGCAAATTATTTTAACATAAAAATTAAATATGTAAATTTAAACGAGAATTTTGAAGCAAAAATAGAGGAAATAAAAGAAGCAATTAATAAAAATACCATAGCAATTGTAGCTTCAGCCCCATGTTTTCCTTTTGGAACGATCGATCCAATTGAAGAAATTTCTGAAATAGCGCTAGATAAAAATATACCTTTTCATGTTGATGCTTGTTTAGGAGGCTTTATCTTACCTTGGGCTAAAAAATTAGGTTATAAAGTAGGAAAATTTGATTTTGAGCTTGAAGGTGTTACTTCGATATCCGTAGATCTTCATAAATATGGATATAGTCCAAAAGGCTGTTCTTTAATTCTTTATAGAAATCCAGAATTTTGGAAGTATCAATTTTATATAAATACAAAATGGTCAGGAGGAATTTATTTTTCTACAACACTTGCAGGAAGCAGAGCAGGTGCATTAATGATAGCAGCATGGGCAACGTTACTTTATTTAGGTGAAAATGGTTACCTAAAATGTACTAAACAAATTTTAGAAGTAGCTGATTACATAAAATCTGAATTAACAAAAATTCAAGATTTGAAGATATTAGGAAATCCACTTTGGATAATCGCTGTAACATCTGAAAGATTTAATATTTACGAAATAGTTGAAAACATGACTAAGTTAGGTTGGAATTTAAATGTTCTTATGGATCCTCCAGCTTTTCATATAGCGATCACACTTAGACATGATTTAATAGTAGCTAAGAAATTTATTGAAGATTTAAAATTAGCTATTAGCGAATCTGGAAAAGCAAAAGCTGAAGGTTTGGCTCCTATCTATGGCATGATGGCTTCTTTACCTAAAGAAGATTCTGATGAAATAGTTTCGTATTTAATACAATGGCTCTACAAGGATCCTTGAAAGAACCTTTGTTTCTAGGAATAGATCTAGGTACCAGTGCTTGCAAAGTATCAGTTATAAATAAAAAAGGTAATATTGTTGCTTATGCTAGCGAAAAGTATCCTTTATACATTTTAGAAGGTGGAGGAGCTGAACAAAATCCTAAAGAATGGTGGAATGCTATTGTTAAAGCTATATCTCGAATAAATGAATCCATTGATGTCAATTCGATAAAAGCTATTGGTATAACTGGTCAATGGTCAGGTACAGTAGCTATTGATATTAATGGTGAACCGCTGATGAATGCAATAATTTGGCTTGATTCAAGAGGTGAAAAATATATTAAAAATTTGATCAAAGGAATTTTTAATTTTTCAGGTTATGATATATTTAAGTTAATAAATTGGATAAGAAAAACTGGTGGAGCTCCTTCAAAATCAGGAAAGGATTCTTTAGCACATATTTTATTTATAAAAAATGAAAGACCAGAAATTTATCAGCAAACATTTAAGTTTTTAGAACCTATTAGCTATATTAATTTTAAACTTACTAATAGATTGGTTTCTTCCTATGATATAATGATCACTCATTGGATAACAGATAATAGAAATATAAGGAATATAAAATATGATGAAAAACTTATAAAAATTGCAGGTATTAATAAAGAAAAATTACCAGAGCTTTCAAAACCTTACGAAATTATCGGAAAATTAACACGTGAAAGTGCTTCTGAACTTGGTCTTTTAGAAAATATTCCTGTAATTGCAGGCGGTGGTGATATTCAAACTTCTTTAATAGGTACTGGCTGTATTGAGGATTATGAAACTCTTATTTATATAGGAACATCATCATGGGTTACAGCTCATGTATCCTTTAAAAAGACAGATGTGTTCAACAACATTGCTTCATTACCTTCAGCTTTACCAAATAAATATTTCATAGCTGCTGAGCAAGAATGTGCAGGTAAATGCTTAGAGTTCATTTCTGAATGCTTTAACATTAGACTTGAAGAAATGGATAATTATGCTAAAAACTCTACGATTGGAAGCAATGGTATAATTTTTACCCCTTGGTTATATGGTGAAAGAGCTCCTGTTGAAGATAGATATTTAAGAGGAATAATTTTTAATTTATCATTGAATTCTAATAAATCAGACATTGTACATTCGGTATTTGAAGGTATATCCTTAAACATTAGATGGATTTTCGATCCTGTTCAAAAGTTAATGAAAAAGAAAATTGAAAAGATAAAATTAGCAGGTGGATGTGCCCGTTCAGATTTGCTTCCTGCAATTTTAGCTAATGTTTTAAATGTTGAAGTAAATGTTGTTGAAGATCCAGTTTTTGTTAACTCAAAAGGTATCGCTATGCTAGCAGCCTATAGTGTGGGAGAAATCGAATTAAAAGATATACCAAAATTGATCCGAATATCAAAACAATATAAACCTACTGATGTTTCAAAAAAATATGACAATATTTTTAGTTATTACTTAAAAATATATAAAAATAATAAGAAAATATTCAAAGAGATCAATCTAAGATATTTATATAAAAATAAAAATACCATTATAACATGATGACCACTCATTCATTTCATTATATGAATGAAGAAAAATTCACTAATGCGGTAAAAATCCAGAGCAAGAACATAGCTAAAATTGTTCTAGGAATAATTTTCACTTTTCTTTGTTCACTTACCTTAGGAAATACACCATATGCCTTTGCTGGATATGGATTATCAGCATTTACTCTTTTTTTAATTGGTTATATATTCTCTAGAAGAGAAGCAATTATAGCTTATATAATCGGGTTGGTTTTTGCTACTTTATTACTCTTATATACAGCTAGCATTTTTCTGCTTGTAGCTATTGCCTTTGTAATAGTTAGGAGTTTACAAATGTTATTACTTGTTTACTTAAAAAATAAATATGGTCTTCTTTCTTCCACACTTATCACTGTGTTCTTTGGTTCATTTGCAGCTACATTATTAGGAATTGGTTATTATGGAGAAGGAGCATTATCAACTGCTCTGTCATTTTATGATATAATTTATTCTATTCCAGCTTTTTTAGCATATAGATTTACTAAGTTTCCCAGTCAGCATAATGTTTTAGGCATTCTTTCTTCAATTTTATTAACTTTTTTGCTTTTCTTTTCAATAAGTACTTTTTTTGTAATTTCATCATTTATATTAGCTTTAATCTCTTTTTTAATTCTATTATTTATAATATCTACAAAAATAATACAAGCCACGAAAAGAATTAATATAATAATTACTTCTGTTTTAATAATTCTGCTTATTGGATACATAACTTTCTTTTTTACATCTAGCTCAAATTATATTCTTAGGGCAACCTATTACCCATTATATCCAGATTCTTTATCGATGACGCAGTGGTATCAAAAGAAATCTAATCCTGAATGTCAACAGGGAAATTTAGCTGGTGATTGGACGGAGGAAGGAGGAGTTTGGGGTCCTCAGAGACTTCGTGTATTAGATACATGTGTGACGGTCACTGGAACGATTGTTGGGCTACTACCACAAAAAGGCCCAGCAACAGATAATGATTATATAATAGAAATTAAGCTTGATCCTCAATATCAATATATTTTATCCATAGGAAGCTATTGGTTCAAAAATGGTTATTTACATGTTGAAATTATTCCTAAAGATCAGCCTAAAGTATTAAGCAATTTAAATTTAGAAATAGGAATGAGAGTAAAGATAACAGGTGTTTGGGTATTGGATACTGATCATGGATGGTGGAGTGAATTACATCCAGTTTGGAAGATAGAAGTCATTTCTTAACTGATTATACAGAGTAATAAACATGTAATTTATGGTTGGTATGTTTTAAATATTTAATATTTCTCAATCAAATTTCAATTCATTCCATCCTTCTTTATATTCATAAAATTTAATTCCTTTTGAATTTATAATTTTTAAGGTTTCTTTTGCATCTAAAATACCTTCAGCAGCAAAGCATCCTTTCTCATTTATTTTAATTTTAGAATAAAGTTCACAAGCTATAGCAATTGGCAAAGCAGTTAATTTACCCATTCTATCTGCTGCAGCTAAGCAAATCTTCTCTTCTCCTTTATAAACATCGACTCTTACTGCACTACATTCAATACCTCCTGTTCTAAAAACATCTTCAATTTTATGAAGAAATTTTGAAAGTCTTCTTCTTTTAGATGCAGTATTTGTTAAATGCACTTTAACAAAGAATTTACCCAATTTATTTTGCCAATCTGGTATTAATCCTCCTTTAACTTCAACTTCTTTTAATTCTTTAAGATATCTTGGTAAGGTTATTGGTTCGGGATGGCCTGTATAATAACAATAAGCTTTCTTTATAGGTTCAGGATATTCAACTTCTTCCCTTGAACTTCCTGCTTCTACCATTGTTTCTTCTCCATTTTTAAACATAGGAACTTTACCTGTTATTGCATAAAGCAAATGCATTATAACAGCTAATCCTTTGCTATCTGCTGCTGAACCTACCCAGAAAATTCTTATTTTATTTGCTCCTTCTAAAATATCATAAGCATATTTAGCTAACAAATTGCTTAATCCAGGAGTCCAACCTATTCCAGTTATAATAGTTATATTCCTTTTCTTTGCTTCTAAATCAAATTCTAAAATTCTTTTAGTAGCATCATGATCATCGCAAATATCAAATAAACTAACCTTTGCTTCTAAAGCTGCTTTTGCAACAATTGGTCCAAATTCATAAAATGGTCCTAAAGTACTAGCTATTAGATCATAATTTTTTATTTTTTGAACTAGTTCATCATGATTTTTAGCATCGATAAAAACATATTTACACTTTTCGCCAAGTTCTTTAGCTAATTTTTCACCTCTAATTTTATTCAAATCACCTATATGAACTTCATCAATTTCCTTGCTTTCTGTTAAAAATTTAGCAACGTTGCTACCCATATCTCCTGCTCCACCTAAAACAAGAACTTTCATAAATATTATTCTTTTTTAAAAGATATAACTTTAAAGAATCAAGATTTCATTAATTTTGAAATGTAAGAATTAAAAATTTAATTAAAGACTTTTTAGTTAAGAATAAATTATTTAAATTTACTTTTTATTATTTCTTATATGCATTTTGAACATATTTTTCCAGTTGAATGGGTTGATACAGATGCTCTAGGAATTGTGCATTTTTCAAACTATTTTAGATATTTCGAAAAAGCAGAATGTGAGCTTTTAAGAAAAATTGGATTAAGCTATGACTATATAAATTCGCAAGGAATAGCAATTCCAAGAGTAGAAGCTTTTTGTAAATATTTAAAACCACTTAGATTTGGAGACATCGTTAAAGTATCTTTAAATATTTCTGAAATAGGAAATAAGCATTTAAAATATAACTTTGAAATCTTTGCTGAAAACAGAAAAGAAAAAGTTGCTGAAGGATATGTTGTTATAGTAACTATAGATATGAAGACTTTTAAAGCTGTAAATATTCCTCCTTTTATAATAGAAAAGTTGCAAAAATTAGCTTAATTTTTTGGATAACCGATAAAAATATATATTAATTTTAAAGCTTTTTCTTTATATATTTTTAAAATAAGATATTTTTCAAAAATTTTTTTATAAAAAGAATTTTTATAAAGTTTTTTATAAATATAAAAAATATATTTATAATTTTCTGGATTGCCTCCTACCATTCTAGCTAAACAAGGTATAATATATTTAAGATAAATTTTACCAAAATTCCATAAAATTTTATCATCAGGTTTACCAAAGGCTATGCATGAAATAATACCGTTGGAAACACGGGTAAGCTCCTTGATTGCTCTTTCAATATCATCTGCAGCATGTAAAGCGAAGCTACTCATAATAATATCAAAGGATTTGTCTCTAAATGGTAAATAATTAAAAGAAGCAAGAACACGTTCTGCTTTTACAATTGAATTTCTAAGCATATTTATAGAAAAATCTAATAGAATAACTTCTTTATCCTTAATATTTAAAAACTGACTAAGTACAAATGTTAGCTCGCCTTTTCCTGCTCCTATATCAATTATTCTTTTAGGATTCTTGATATATTTTAAAGAAGTCTTAATTAATTCAGCTCTCCACTTTATATCTTGATAAAAAGAGATAATTCTATTTACTTTATCATAAGATTCAGGAAGATTCTCATAAATTTTCCTTAATTCTTTATTTGTTACCTTTATCACTAATTTATTTTAAAAGAAATTAGTAATTATTTTTATGGGAAGAAGAATCTATCTGGTTCAGCATGGAGAATCATATCCTGAAAATATTGATCCAGAAAGAAAACTTACACCCAAAGGTATTGAAGAAACAAAAACTGTAGCTAAATATTTATCTAAGCTGGGCATAAAATTAAATGCGATTCTTCATAGCACAAAATTGAGAAGCAAACAAACAGCTAACATATTTTCCTCTGAATTAAATGTTAGTAATGTATTTGAAGTTAATAATTTAGAACCTCTTTCAGATCCAAAGAATTCAATTCAAATAATTGAAAAATATGAAGGAGACATAATGCTTGTTGGTCATTTGCCAAATTTATCCAAATTGGTTGAATTGCTAACTGGTTCAGAGTCTGTATTATTCAGATATTCAGGTGTTGTTTGCTTGGAAGAAATAGAAAAGAACAAATGGAAAATTAAATGGTATATCATCCCGGAGGTTTTACTATTTGCTTAAACAGGCTTAACATTATTTAACTTTTTTATTGCTTTATAAAATTCTCGAATTTTTAGCGGTTTAGCATAAAATAAAAATTAATTTTTAGAATAAAAGGAGTGTGCTATTTCTTTACCCTAAGATAGTTTTCTATTGAAACTATGAAACTTGTTTTATTATGTTTACAGATTTTTTAATAGTTCAAATTCAATAATTTTAAAAATTTATATAGTAGTCCGATATAATTTTATACATGGAAGTAA
>JAVVGP010000038.1:0-7816 GCA_032249055.1 Thermoproteota archaeon
AATTTTGGTTAAGGATGTTTCTTTTCAAATGGGAAAAGGTTATATTAGAGTTTCAATCGGAGATTCAGAAACTAATAAATATTTTATAGAAATATTAAAGAAGATTAAAGATTCTCACCAAAAATAAAATAATGTAGATAAAATGTCTTGTTAAATTTTTTGCTAAAAATAATGTAAATCAGTTTATATTTTTACTGAGATTTTTATAATATAACTATTTAAAATTTTAACTTGTATAAATAGTATAATAAAAAATTGTAAAAAAATTAATTAATTAAAATTTTTTCTTTTCTTATTATTTCCTTTTTTTGAAATTAAGATTATAGGTAATAAAATTGCTATTGGTATTACTACGAACAATAATATTAAATATGAAAGAGATGGATACGAAGGTTCAATATATTTTGGGGTTTCAGGATTATTTTGGTTAAATTGAATTGGTGAATGTTCTTGTCCAGAAGGTTCTAAGATATTTGGTATTACATAACGTACCTCTATGAAATTCGCTACTAAAGGAACTTCACATCCAGCATATTTTCTTAAAATAGAAACAGCTTTTTCCACAAATTCTTTATTAAAAGTAGCATTGGGAGGAATAGGTAAATTAGCTATACCAGGAGCTACTCCCCAGCCTTCTAAATTTATTTTAAAGTTATAATATTCCTCTACTAGCTTTAAATATTCAATAAATCCATCTCCCCATGCAAATGAACCACTAGGTAATGCTTTTCTATAAAATCTATCTATGACTTCACGTTGTTTTTCATAAATACTGGCTGGAAAGTAGTCTTCGATAAAGAAAACGACTGCATTATATTTCTTAGCATACGGCTCCAAATATTTAAGGACAATACTAATTTTTTCACCTGTTATTTTATACATTGTAACTACAATAGACGGAGGTATTGTTTCCCAAACACCTATCCAGTTAATTCCCAGTTCTCCTTTTTCTTTAAATATTTTATCTTGTAAAGGTTTTACTTCTTGCCTTATTGAATCAATGAAATTAGCATAATAATACCAATTACTATGTTTTAGATCATATTTTGCAACTAGCATATCCACTATAAAAAATCCTTCTGAATCATAATCTCCAGGTATTTTATCTATATATTTAGATTCGTTTGATCCAGGACCTCTAACTGCTACATGAGGATCAAATTTTCTATAATTAAATTCCCAATAAATATATGTTTCATTGCATCCTGTAATTACTAAATCTGGATTTTTCTTAACAACTTCATATTTTACCTCTGCTGAAGCTTTTACATTAATTGGATTTATTAATGTTATTGTTATCATTAAAACCAAAAAGAAAACAATTATTTTCATTGTATAATCAATTCAGAATAAAACATTTATTTCTAAAGATTTTAATTTAATTAAAAGATTTTTAACGAATAAGTTATTCTCATTAATTAAATATAAAAGCATAATTCCTTTAATTTAATTGTGAAAGACACAACAAAAATTTTAAAAAGCTGTGATTACTATTAAGAAGAAGGAATAAATTAAAACCGTAATTATTTGTAATTTCAGAGGGTAGCTAGCTTATTTATTAAAATCGAAGTATATAAAACAATTTTAGGTATTGTATCCACTGTTATATATTCGTTTGGTGCATGGGCTCTTCCTCCATGACCGGGAGCTGTAGCTATCATAGGAACCTTTAATTTCCTTGTAAATAAATAGCTTGGTGCAGAACCAGGCAGCATGGGTATTATATATGGTTTCAAGTTCATTTCTTTATAAACTTCCTTTGAAATCTCCACAACCTTTTCCTTAGGATCTGTTTTGCTCCAGGTATATGCATCATGAACTTTAACTTCAACAAGATCTTTGTATCCCAATCTTTCAATTACTTTATTTAATCCTTCAATTACATCATTTGGCTCTATTCCTGGAACTAACCGAAAATCTAATCTTGCAACAGCTTCAGAAGGAATGATTGTTTTTGTTCCTAATCCAACATAACCTGCATAAATTCCATCAACATTAACTGTAGGTTTAAAATATACTGATATATACCAATCATCTCCCTTTATTCTCGAATCCTTTATTCCATAAATTTCCATTATTTCTTCCAAAGGAGAAGATTCTTTAATATCGTTTAAATACTGCAAATCTTCTTCTGTAGGAGAAATAGCCTTTTCGTCAAGCCAAGGAATCTTAGGCCCTTCAATAGGATCAATTAAATGAGAAATTATGGAACTAATTACTGCTACAGGATTTATGAATCCTCTGCTAAGACTGCTATGAACATCATATTTCGAGGTTTTTGTTTTAATTTCTAAAAAAACTATTCCCTTATTGCCCAGAACAATTGAAGGTTTTCCTAATACCCTTTCTGAAGGAAAGGCAAAGTAGCACATCATTGAATCCTTTAATTCATTGTATTTATCTTCTACAAATTTTGGCATCGAAGGACTTCCCAATTCTTCTTCTCCTTCTAAAACTAATATTATTTCAAAGGGCAACTCATTTTCCAATTCAATATAACTTAGTATTCCCAATAAACAGCTCATTAAAGCTCCCTTTGTATTGTAAGCTCCTCTTGCAATAATTTTATCTCCTACTATTCTTGCTTCAAAAGGAGGAGATTCCCATAGTTCCAAAGGTTCAACTGGCTGAACATCGTACATGTTATAAAAGATAACTTTTTTATTGCTTTTTCCTTTCAATTTTGCATAAATTATTGGATGCTTTACATAGCTAAGCAAATTTACTTCAGCATTAAATTTATCCTTTATCCATTTTGTCAAAAAAGAAACAGTTTCCTTTATTCCTTCTCCTGTACCTGATATGCTTGGAATTTGGAGAAAACTTCTTACTTCATTTATAAAATACTGATTATTGCTTTCAACGTAGTTTTTTATTCTAGTTACAAATTCGCCCATGAATTTATTTAAGTTTACAATTAAAAAAGTTTAATTAAAATTCTTAGAAAATCCTGAAAATTTATATAATGTTGTTTTTTAAAAAGGTAAATTGAAATGATTTTCTCGTTGATCTTTTAGAACGATTTATTGTTCCACCATAGATTCTTAACTACATATCTTATTTGATGAGCATTTGATAGCCCAGAAGACCACACCGATTAAATATAATCAGCCCAAAATCTTATTCTAAAGAGAATATCTCATTAAAAATAGGAATGCTGCTGCCATCCCCTTAATTTCATAAAGTTCTTATCTATCTGGAAGAAGCATGTTACCATGCTTAATAAAAATTTTTCGAAATTTTAAATCTATCCCGCCTTAAATGACCGAGCTTTAGGTTATAAAATTAAAAATTAAAACATTTAAAGATAAAATTAATACAAATGATTTTTTATATTTATCTTTTTAGTTAATTTTTAAATTATTTTTTAATAATAAAATGGATTAATAAATAAATAAAAATTGCTCCTACAAAAAAAGCTATAATATTTCCTATTAAACTGAATTGTCCATAAGCCATTCCTAAAATTAAATACCAAATTATAAATGGGCCTGTAAATATTAAAATGCTAAAGAATGTTATAAGGATTAAGAAAAAGGTTAAACCTAATAATAATAAGACTAATCTTATTAAACGTTTCTTAACGTAGGGTATCCAAGGCCAGAATATTATTGCTTGAGATAAAAGTATAACTGTTCCAAATCTATTGAAAAATAAAGAAGCAATTGTAGCTAATAACAAAGCTAAAATAAATCCATTCCCTTTTTCTATTTTCTTATTGATAAAGAATATAATTAAAGCAGGTAAGAAGAAAAATAAAAAGAGTAATAAATAATTTGGTGAATAAAGATAAGGATGCTTAGGAGGTGGCGGATAAGTATCATAAGTTACAACAAAGTTTAACTGCACAGAAAATGTCACAATTAATAAAGAAGGTAAAAGAGATAAGAAATAAATTATTACTCCTAAAAAAGATCTCAAGAATCTAATTGATTTTTCTCTTACAAAAATTAAATGAGATAAAACAATTAACAAGAGAAGCGAAGGAATGATCCATGTTAGCAATGAATTAATATATCTTTCTTCATTTACCATTAAATAATCTGGTTCGTAATCTGGAATTCTTTCAGCTTTATCTAAACTAATTATTAATCTTTTTAAAAAAGCTCCGTAAATTTGAAAAGATTCTATTTCCATGTTTTCCATCACATCTTTTTCTGTATGATAAACTTCACGAGCCAATTCAGGTTTATCGCCTCTTGTTGAAATTTCTATAGAAGAGATCCCTTCAGCTATTATAGGACCTTGGTCAGTAAAAGAAATATCTACAGCTCTGTAAATGTATTCCCAAATACCTACAGGATCTTCTACTTTAATTTTCATAAAATCTCCCACATCTTTACAAATTTTTCTTAACCATAATGGAGAATATCCTTTGAATTGTCCCATTGATTCAAGAGCTAGACTTGTTATTTTTCCTACAGTTAAATCCTCAGCTACAATTACTACTTTAACTTTTGTTTTAAAACTTTTAGCAAAAGTTTTTGCTCCTTGCATTCCCCATTCTTCACTGCTTACAAAGGCAAAAAGAATGTTCCTTTTTGAGTTATAATTGATCAATTCTTTAGCTAATTCAAGCAAAACACCTACATGACCAGCTGTATCACTTGCTGCTTCTATACTCATAGGTACCATATCATAATTTCCAAGTATAGCAATAGTTTCATTTATTGATCCTTTTTTAAAGGCATAAATATTCCAGCCAATTCTTTTATATTCTATATTTACAGTAAAATTTTCTGTTTTTACTTCATAACCCATTTCCTCTAAATTATTCTTTATCCAAACAAAGGCTTCATATTCTTCCTGGGTTCCAACAACTCTTTTTGGAAAATTCTTTGATAAATAATAAGCATAATTATAAGCTGAAGTTCCATTAAAGTAAACTTCATCTTCATAAACTTTTATTTCACTCTTTACAGGAAAATTAATAAAATGAAGAAAGAAAAATAAAGATAAAATTATTAAATTAATTAATACTAATGATAAAATTCGCTTCATAAAAATTAATATTTTAACATAATTTAAGTATTTTTGAATGTTTTTATCCAATTATCAAAAACAATACTTTTAATTTATCTATCAACCCTTTTTTGAAACTTTTTTTACAATAGGTCTCACTTATAGGTAGAATTTCGTTCATAATTAATTGCTGTTCTATAATCTTAAATAAAGGATAAAGGGTTTATCTTCCGAACTTTGTATTTAAAGAATAAACTTAAATATTTAGTTAAAAATAGCTTTTTGGAAAATGTTGGGAAGGAACCATATATTATTTAATCTTTCTACTTTTTTCCCTCTCCTATTTTATTTATATCTCATAAATTATCCTTTGATTTATATTTATGCTTCATTTCTTTGCATAATAGCATTTTCCAACTTTCCAGATATTGATATTAAATATCGAAGAGGAAAAATCTTAAACAGAATAATTTATCTAATTTTTTATTTTCCTTTCATTATTTTAGCATTAATTTTAAAAAACAAAAGAATGATAAAGCATAGAGGTATTACACATACAGTTTATGGTTTAATTTTATTTTCTTTTATTGTTTCTTTAATTTACTATTCTATATCTTTTTATCTTCCCAGCATTTTTGATTTTTTAATTTTATTTTCAATAATTTTTTCTTATATTTTACATTTATTATGCGACCTTATAACTGCTGAAGGAATAGTTTTAACTAAAAGAAGATTTAAAGGAATTTTAATAACTGGAAAAAACGATTCAATTTATACTTATATATATTCATTTTTCCAAATCATTTCAACTTTTATATTATATAGAATTAATTTTTTGTTAATTCCAACAATTGCTTTTTTAATTTTAATTTCATTTATTTTAATACCACTAACAATAAAAAATTTAAAATAAGTTTATAAAAAAGGCTAAGGAAATTTCTATTATGATAATTAGGCAAATAACTCAAAAAGATTATCCTCAAATGGCTTACATATTCAATTCAATTTATCCTTATTATAGCAATACAGAAGAAGATATAAGATTTGAATATGAGGATGAAGCTAAAAGAACAAATTTAAAAGCCTACGTTGTAGAAATTAATGGTGAAGTAGTAGCTATAGCAGAATACTACAAGAGCAGATATAAAACACCAGACAATAGAAAAATAATCGAATTAGGAATTTATGTTGATCCTAGATACCAAGGAAAAGGCATAGGAAGCTATGCTTATGAGTTTATTTTGAAAGAAATAAGAAAAGAAAATGTAAAAAGCGTAGTAACACATGTTCTTAGCTCACATATTAATAGCATTAATTTTTTAATTAAAAGAGGATTTTATGAAATTTATAGCTACTATGAATTGGAGTTGAATCTCGAAAAGATTAACATCGAGAATTTATATAGCCAATGCAAAACGTCCGAGAACTTTGAGATTATTAGCTTAAAGGAGGAAAAGAATTTAGATAAATTGAAGCTTTATGAACTTTTGAAAGCAATAGCAAATGATATGCCATCCCCATTACCTTATGATACACCAGAATTTAAAGAAATAATGCAAATGCTTTTTAACAATCCATATGCAATTTTTGATTCTTCCTTCATAGCAAAGAAAGGAAACGACTATGTTGGATTTAGTTCTCTTTATAAAGAAAATGATGAAATTGCAAATCAAGGAATAACTGGTGTAATTAAAGATTACAGAAATAAAGGAATCGCAAAAGCTTTAAAATTAAAGGTTATTGAACATGCAAAACAAAAGGGTTTCAAAATAATTAGAACATGGAATGGATGTACCAATTATAAAATTTTAACTTTAAACAGAAAACTTGGCTTCGAATTTAAAAGAGCATGGATTTTGTTCTATAAAGAATTGGACTAAAAAATTAATTATTCATTTAGATAATTAAAAACAATGAAAAAAGATCCTTTATTAATTACTTCTTGCCCTTATTGTAATTCATCAGTTAATTCCTTAATGTGTACTGTATGTGGTAGTTATTTATTTAATTATACTTTAAGCGGGATGACTAGATGGAAAGCAGTAGATGTTATAGTAACTTTTATTGTAAGCATTGGTATAGCAATAGCTGTGACTCTTATAACTATATTTTCTCTGTTATACTTCGTTTTTTATTACTTCCGTTTTCCGTTTATACCTATTCCTTTTCAAGAAACCCCTTCTTCAAATATTATAAATGAAATACTAACAAAACCAGAAACTTTTCTTATGATATCTATATCAATAACAATTATTTTTCTTTCCTTTTATTTACCTTTATTTTTGCTAACAAGATATTATGTAAAAAAGAGAAAATCCTCATTAAAGGTTATGGGACTCTATACAATTAATTTCAAGTTATTTATGATAGGAATAGGCTTAGGAGGATTAATTTTTTCTTTAGCAACAATTTACGAGTTATTCTTGCAAAATTTAGGAATAAATGTTCCGCCGCAAATACCTGTTCCTCCAAGTCTCGATAAAGAAACCATTAAAAACATAGCGATTAGATTATCTCCATTATTGATTATTCTCATAGGAATATTAGGTCCTGTGGTTGAGGAAATTTATTTCAGAGGATTCGTTTATCTATTGCTAAGAAAATATTTAAAAATAAGTTCTGCGATGCTTTTATCAGCTTTAATATTCGCTATTGTTCATGTTGATATAGTTAATTTTCCTGCAATATTTTTAGCAGGCTCTCTTTTAGCATACTTTTACGAAAAATATTTCTCATTACCATTAGTTATGATAGCACATGGAGTTAATAATACTATTGCTATGATTTTATCTATTTTACTCCTTTAATTCCTCTTCTGTTTTTCTCCTTTTTACAGCTCTATCATAAGTTAACC
>JAVVGP010000039.1:0-7559 GCA_032249055.1 Thermoproteota archaeon
CAGGTTCAACTTTTTTACATATTTCCATTGCATAAGGACATCTTGGATGGAATCTGCAACCAGGCGGAATAAAAACTGAACTAGGTATTTCTCCTATTATTTTAAGTTCTCTCATTTTAAATTTATTTTCAGGATTTGGTTCAGGAACAGCTGCTACAAGAGCTTGAGTATAAGGATGTAATGGCTCATCGATAACTTTACTTGCAGGTCCAATTTCAACAATTTTACCTAGATACATTATAGCAATTCTATTTGAAATATATCTTGCTGTTGAAAGATCATGAGTAATATAAAGATATGTTAAATTAAACTTTTCTTTTAAACTTTTCATCAATTCCAAAATTTCAGCCCTAATAGAAACATCAAGCATCGAAACAGGTTCATCAGCAACTATAAATTTAGGATTTAGAATTAGAGCCTTAGCTATAGCGACTCTTTGTCTTTGACCGCCGCTTAATTGATGCGGAAATCTACGCATAAATTCATCAGGAGGAACAAGTCTTACTTCTTCTAAAATTTTAGAAACAATCTCTGTTCTTTCAGCTGAAGATTTTGTAATTTTATGAATTATTAAAGGTTCTTCCAAAGCACCTCCTATAGTGTATCTTGGATCAAGGGTACCATAAGGATCTTGAAATATTATTTGTACTTTTCTTCTATAAGATTTTAGCTCTTCTTTTTTAAGCTCATTTACTAAAATATCTTCAAAAAATATATAGCCTTCTGTTAAATCTATGAGCTTAAGAATAAGCCTTCCTAATGTAGTTTTACCACAACCAGATTCTCCTACTAGCGCTAAAGTTTCTCCTTCATATATAGCTAATGAAACACCATCTACAGCTTTTGCATAGAGTATAGGCAATCTCCTTATAGCACCCCAAATACCTCTTCTTAGCTGAAAGTATTTTTTAACGTTAAGTAAGGTTAATATTTGTTTAGCCATAAAAATATTCTCTAATCACAAGTTAATATTTTCATTTCGTATATAAGTGACAAGCTACAAAATGATTTGGCTTTATTTCAACTAATTCAGGTTCAACTTTTTTACATATTTCCATTGCATAAGGACATCTTGGATGGAATCTGCAACCAGATGGCGGATTTCTTAAATCTGGGGGTAAACCTGGAATAAACTCTAATTTACTTACATCTTCTCTAAGCCTGGGAATGCTTCTGATCAATTTTTGAGTATAAGGATGTAAAGGATCTTTATATAAATCCATTGATTTGGCAATTTCAACTATTTTACCTGCATACATTATCGCTACTTTATCTGCTAATTCTGCTATAATACTTAAATCATGAGTTATTAATATCATAGACATGTTAAATTTTGCTTGCAATTCTTTAAGTAAATTAAGTATTTGAGCTTGAACTACAACATCTAGAGCTGTTGTAGGCTCATCTGCTATAACTAAAGGAGGCTTTAATAAAATGCTCATACATATCATTATTCTTTGTTTTTGTCCTCCGCTTAATTCATGAGGATATCTTCTTAATATTGTAGGATCTAAACCAACAAGTTTTACAGTTTCTGTAATTATTTCTTTAGCTTTTGCTTCTTCAATATCAGAATGGTATTTAAAGACCTCTAAAAGTTGATAACCTACAGTATAGACTGGAGTTAATCCATGTAAAGCTCCTTGAAAGATCATAGAGATCTTTTTCATTCTAATTTTCGTGCGAAATTCCTCTTCACTATAGCTTAAAATATCCTCCCCTTCAAATAATATCTTACCTGAAACAATTTTTCCTGGCGGAGGAATTAACCTTATAATTGAATATGCCAATGTACTTTTACCGCATCCAGATTCTCCTGCAAGACCAAGTATTTCTCCTCTATCTAAAGATAAACTTACATCATCTACCGCTCTAACAATTCCTTTTGATGTAAAGAAGTAAGTTTTGAGATT
Organism: Thermoproteota archaeon; assembly: GCA_032249055.1. Lineage (GTDB taxonomy): Archaea > Thermoproteota > Thermoprotei > Gearchaeales > Gearchaeaceae > SCGC-AAA471-B05. Next base: position 1,914 of record JAVVGP010000039.1, read on the forward strand.
TTTTATTTCCAATAAACTCATATAACTATAATCTTCTTATCCTTGGATTTAAAATTTCATCTATTGAATGCCCAATAAATACAAAAGCTACAGAAACTCCTGCTATTAATAATCCAGGAGTAACCCATAACCACCAATATCCATTTGGTACAGCTGCTACTTCAACTGCATGCCTTAATAATTGTCCCCATGTAGGTAATGTAGGATCTCCTAATCCCAAATAGCTTAAACCTGCTTCAGTTAATATTGCACCTGGTACACCTAAAGCAAGGTTAGCATAAGCATAAGGTAACATTTGAGGCATTATATGCCTAAACATTATTCTCATTGGAGAAGCACCTAAGGCTTTAATAGATTCTATAAATGCTGTTTCCTTTAATTGTAAAGTTATACTTCTAGCTACTCTTGCTATGCCCATCCATCCAAAAATTGAAATTAAGAAAATTATAATCCAAATAGATCTATTTGGTCCTGCTATAACTAAAAGAAGTATTAATATTGGAAAAACAGGTAAAGCAAGCAATACATCAACAATACGCATCATTAATTCATCAATCTTTCCTCCAAAATAACCTGAAACTGTTCCGTAAACTATTCCTATTACTACTGAAATTAAAGATGTAAGAAAACCTATCATTAATGCTATTGGAGCTCCCCAAACTATTCCTAGCCAAAAGTCTCTTTTATTACCATCTGTACCCATTAGACCATATGAATTACCGATTATTTTTATCTCATATTCCTTTATTTTTACAGGAGCGTTAGAGAGGATAATTAATTCAAATTCATAGTTACCTTTTAATACTTTTGCAGTTGAAGGTTTTAAAATTCCCTCTTCTAATTGGGAAAACAAGATATGCCCAGATAATATGTTTTCATAAGAGATAATCCCTTCCGATTTCAAATAATCGCTTCCTAGTTTTTTAGAAATCCATTCATAAAATACCTTTCTAAAATCTAGGTCTGTAATCCTTGTTTGAGATGAGTTAAAAAGTGTCAAGCTGTATTCAATAATTTCACCATCAGATCTTTTTACATACAATGAAGAAGATATACTTTGATAATATTCTACAGTTATATATAAATAAAAAGCTGTAGGTAAACCTGAATAATCATATTTGAATTTTATTTTAGCTGATATATTGTATAAATTGGTTCCAGGTATCATTTCTGATTTATATTCATAATTATTCAAAATTATAGTAGCTGAATAAGGCTGATTTGTAACGTACATAAACCATTCTGGTGGAGTAAGCCTTGGATTATCTTTCCACCTATCTAGTAATGTCCATTCATTTAATCCCAAAGGAGCTGTTATAGGAGCTAGTATGGATAAAATTATGAAAAAAATTAATAATCCTAAGCCTATAATTCCTAGCTTTCTTTTAAAGAATTCAGAAAAAAATTCTTTTATTTTTTCTATATTCATTTTTTAACCTGTTTTTACTCTGGGATCAAATATTCCATATAATATATCAGCAACAAAATTAGCTAAAATTATAAGTAATGTAGATATATAAAAGAAAGCCAAAATTATAGGTATATCCCATTGCATTAATGCCTCCCATATCAACATTCCCATTCCATTCCATTGAAATATTGTTTCAGTAATTATTACACCGCCAAAAATTCCTGCTACAGAGAAAGCTAATATTGTAATTATTGGAGGAGCTGAAGATTTTAATGCATGACCAAATAATATTTTATTTTCTGGTAAGCCTTTTGATCTTGCTACCATAATAAAATCTTCAGCTAATGTTCCTATTAAAAGATTTCTAACAATAAGCGCCCATCCTCCAAATGAAACAATTACCAATGCTGAAACAGGAAGAATCATATGCCTCATAACATCAAGGTAAAGTTCAAAATCTGATGTATAAGTTTTTGTTGGATCTATTATACCAAAAGCAGGCAACCTCCATTCATATGGAATTAAAGGATTATAAGCAAATAAAAATTGTAAAGCTAAACCTACCCACCAAGCTGCAAAAGCATTGCTAGTTAATCCTACTATAATTACTGATTTGTCTAATACAGACTGAGGCCTATTTGCAGCTAATAACCCTAACCATAATCCCAGTATTGTAGTGATCAATGTAGCTGTTCCTAATAATAAAACTGTTCGAGGTATCCTTTCTGAAATTATAACTATTACATCCCTGCTACCGGTTTCTGATTGTAAATAATATGCTTTACCAAAATTAAACGTGAGAAGGTCATATAGCACTTTCCATATCCTTTCATACCAAGGTTTTTTTAATCCGTATACATCAATATAATAATTTACCCTTTCTTCATAATACTTATTTATTTCCTCAGGTGTCCTAATCTTTCCTTCTCTTATTAAAATGCCTATTTCCAATCTTACTGTTTGTTTAATTTCTTGCATTTTGATATCAACATATAATGCATAGAACATAATGAAGGTTAAGGCCATTACAATAATTACTATAAGAACCATGTTTAGTGTCCTGATAGCTAAATATTTATAAATTCCCATTGCTAATATAATAAGAAAATAAAGAAAAAAATATAAATTTTATTTTATAAAATTATTAAGCTGCCGGTTTTGGTCTTCTTAAGAAAATTACTGCCAATGCCGCAATTATAACAATAGCTAGTACTATTATTATAATCTCAAGGAGTCCAATAGCAGGTGTTGGAGTTGGTGAAGGTATTGTTGGTGGTGTAGGAGGTGTTGGTGTTGGAGTTGTTGTTTCAGTCAATGTTGGAACTCCTGTTGGTGAAGGTGTTGGTGAAGGAGATGGAGGTGGAGGTGGAGGTGGAGGTGTTGTTGGTGCTGCTAGTATAAATGTTCCTTCTATAAATTCAGGCATATATGCATATTTTGAAACTGCATAAATCTTAAAGCTATATATATCTGGAGTTAATCCACTTGTTGATAATGATATCCTGAAAAGACCATCTGAAACAAATGCTGCATCTCCTTTAGCTATTATAGCACCTTTAGGATTGTAGAACCAGTATTTGATTATTACATCTTGAGCCTTAGCAGGTGTTTCCAAAATATTTACTTTTAAATCAATATTGAATGTTTCTCCAACAGTTACTGCTTTTGGTGGTTTGACATAGGACACATCAACAACTTTTACTAATCTTTCTACAGCAAAACCACTCCATTTTTCAGGTCCAAATGGATAATTCCTGTTGGCAACAACTTCAACAATGTTATTAATTAGGTATCTTGTCATAATATATGGTCCATTGCTAATTATAGCATGACCGTATTGTGCTATAAAGTTCCTTGAATTTAAATATCTTTGTTTAGCTTCTTCTAACGTTATAGGAGGTACAGGTAATTGTCCAGCTGTTAAAGCATCAGGTACTTTATTAGCAGAATAGAAACTATCTAAATAATCTCTAAGCCATGCAGCATGAACAGGAGAAATTGGATCGAGCCATTCATTTCCCCTTGCTACTGCTTCATCTACAAACCATGAACCTTTACCATCTATATACATTTGTTCCATTGCATATAATAATTGCCATGGTGTGGAAGTCCAAGGATTAAGAAAAGCTGCTACTTCTGCTTCGTCAAAGTGCCAATAGTCAACATAAACTTGAACCTTTGTTTCACTTACTACCTTTATTCCTTTTATTAAAGGAATATATGGTTCAACAGTTGATTTATACTTGGCACTGTATCTAGGATCATTATCAGCCTTGTGAGACCATTCCCACATGAAATAAAAGGAATACAATATATCGTATATATTCATTTTACTACCATCATGCCAATTACTATAAATTATATCATATTCAACAGCAGATTTAGCTTTTACTCCAGGTCCTACTTGTTTCCATTGATGAGTTTCAGGATCCCATACAATAGCATCAGCAGGAACATCTACTACAGGAGTTGTTGAAGTTTTAATTATTCTATATGGATTATGGAATGGAACAAGATCGCCATTATGAGGATCTCTTGCAAGACCTACAGCTGCTAACGTATTATATATTAATACGGAATAAAGATCCGTTAAACCTCCAATAGGATTGAAGGAACCTCTTGTTAGATATTTAACACCTATAATTACAGGCTTGTCTGGACTACGTACAGCTTCAATATTCCATGCAGTAAATCTGTTAGCCAAACCTCCACCGTATTCATTTACTAAACCTTTAACTCTTTCTTTGTTGTAAACATATGCATCGAATAACTGTGTTAAGAAAATTCTTACAGATTCTTCTAAACCAATTTTTAATGCTTTTCTTAGCAATTCATCCCTTTCTTCCTTAGATGTATAATTACCTGCTACCAATTTTTCAGTTATTTCATCTATTGTTTTATTTTCATAATTCCAAAATCCTGGAGTTGCCCAACCAGGCATAAAACCTAGCCATGGAGCATACATTTGAGCTACCACTCCTTCTGAATATTTAATAAATCCTGCAGCTCCCCATCCTTCTGTATAAATATGCCATTTTAATTCCCTTGGATCTGAACCATATACATCATACAATGCTTTAATAAGATCGCCGTATGTTTTTTCAACTTCAAATCCTAAATCAGCTAAGAAAGCTGCAAAACCTTCACCATATTGGAATCTTACAGCATCGTCTGCCCTTATAAAGATCTTAATTTTTACAACTTCTCCACCATATCTCCATTTTCCATCAGGTCCTTTAACAGCTCCAGCCTTTACTAAAGCTTGTTCAGCTAAAGATTTTGCTTTTGCTAAATCATCTTTTAATCCAAATTCTTCAACAACGTCAGCTACAACAGGCCAATCTGGATCGTAAGAAGAAATTGCTGAAAGCATTGGAGTACCATAACCTACTAGAATTTCTGAAACCATGAAAAGCCTCTTTGCTGCAAACTGCATAGCTTGTCTAAATTCTTTATATTCAAAAGGATTGAATTTTCCAGTTTCATTCATTGGAACATTATTAAAAATCAAAGATGTAAAGCCTCCTCTTTTATTGAAAACAACAACAACTCTTTCATCAGCTAACAAAGCTTTTATTGTACCAAATGGTGCTCTAAAGTAATGTATATCAGTACCTCCTCTATCACCTCCAGTTTTTACGTTTTCCATAGCTTGTACATCATCAGTAATTTGTTTAAATATCAATTTGTCGCTCCTTGGTCCTTTTAATTCTTGTGCTACTACAGGTTTGCTTACGTTTGCAAAGTTAATTGCTAGTATGCTTGCTATGAAAATTGCTACCATTAAAATGGCAATTATTTTAGGTTTCATTGTTTTTTATTTTGTTTTTTTGGCTTAAAAATTTAATTTGAAAAAGAAACAAAAAGAAAACCTTTAAAGTAATTAATAGAAAACTTTATAAATCAAAAATTAAAAAGGATAAAATTTTCATCATCAGTAATGATATCTTCTTAAAGCCACCATATACATTCCTGCAAATGCTAAAATTGCCCCCGCAATTACCATAAATAAAGAAGGCAATGCTAAATAAATGTAGGGCTTCGTTACAAGTTGAAAAGTTGCCTTATAGCTTATTTTAACAGGTTCTTGATTTAAAATAAAAACGGTAAAGGAAAATTTCTTTAAATTAATAGAAGCATTCTTATAAACTAGATAATATTTATTCTCATCTGAAAATGAAACATAAAAAGAAGAATTAGAATTAAAAGTTATATTTCCACTTTTAATATAAGAA